>CAZEGA010000007.1:26616-34174 GCA_964511675.1 uncultured Rheinheimera sp. | reverse complement strand
GTACGTACCGTCACATAACGGCTTGCTACGGCTGTTTGAGGTTAACGGTGTGTGGCAGGTTGGGGTGCTTTCTGCCGCAGAATGGGCGGCACTGCAGCTGACGCCGGGCCATGACTGGGTCGAAGAGGTGCGCCGGGGGGACGTTGATGGTGATGGCGTTGACGAGCTGTTTTTAGCGCTAAGGCCCCCTACCACGTCGCAGCTCTTGATCACCGGTATAGCGGGCCAGCCCGCTGTCGAGTCTGCCTATTTCGATCCGGTAGAACTTGTCGGTGTGGCCCAGGATACACCGGTGTTTTCTACCTTTGCCACCCTTGCCGCGCCGACCATCAATGCCTTATCTGCCGGTGAGTTCAGGGTGGACGAATCCGGTGCCGCGACCTATACGCTGCCATTAACCTTGCCTGAGGGCATTGCCGGTGTTGTGCCGTCACTGGCATTTAGCTACAGCAGCAGTGGCGGTGACGGCTACATGGGTACTGGCTGGACCTTTGCCGGTGCCTCTGCCATTACACGCTGCCCGCAGAATTTAGCGGTAGACCTGTTGCAGGGCAATGTGTCTTTTACGGCGTCCGACCGGCTGTGCCTGGATGGCCAGCGGTTGGGCTGGAGGGTGGGGCCATAGTGGCAGACTATGATGGCGATGGTTTTGAAGACATCGTTTTTATCAGTGGTGGCGTATTTCAGGCGTACCGCAATAAAGGGGTCAATACCGCCAATGTGCATCAGGGCTTTGAGCATAAACCCTACCTGGGGTGGCTGGAGGGGGAGGCGGGCCAGTCGGGCCCGGAGCTGACATCGTATACTGCAGATGGCAATGCCTCCTCGGTCATTGATGTCAATGGTGACGGGCGCACGGATCTGCTGCTGTGGGTCACGGCAGGATACTGCTCTGTGCCAGGGTTTGAACGGGTGGAATGCCAGAACGAAGGGTACGTGTGGACGGCCACCAGCAGCTGGCGGCTTTATACGTCAAACGGCAGTAGCTATAGCCATGCCCAGGAGCTGGGCAGTTATACCAATATGAGGGCGGTGGACCTGAACGGCGATGGCTATACCGATATTATGTATCAGTCGGGTACGACCTGGTTCTACCGTTTATCTGACGGCAAGACGTTCCTGGCGCCCAGAAGTACCTGGTTAACCGCTGCAGCCAATCTGATTGGTTACACCTATTTTCTGGATCTGAACGGTGATGGCCGTACAGATATGTTATTGCCCACGTCGACTAACAGCTGGAAGGTGATGCTGTCGCGGCCCACCAAGACCCATGAGCAGGTTATCTTTGAGCAGCGCGGTACGCGCAGCTTCGACAATGGTGCGACGATACAATTGGCCGATGTGAATGCCGACGGCAAGCTGGATTTACTCACCGCAACCAATGATGCCGGCTGGAAAATTTACCTGGGCGACCGGCCTTATGTTAAAGAGCATGTTGTCCGCAAAATAACCAATGGCTGGGGCGTCTCCAGCCTGATCGAATATCAGGCGATATCGGATCAGGACGTGTATTTCCGCCAGGGCTCGGGCCATAACCTGGGCAGCGATTATTTCTCGCCGCGTGCTGGCCTGTATGTGGTGTCTAAAGTGAGCTCCGAAGTGAATGCCGGCCACTATGTCAGTGTGAATTACCAGTATGGCGGCCTGCTGTGGCATAAAAACGGCCGTGGCCTGCTGGGGTTTGAGGTGCTGCGCACCACCGATAACCAGACTGGCGTGACAACCGAAACGGTGTACCACCAGCACTGGCCTTTTACCGGTATACCCAAAACGACCATTCAGCTGCTGGGCGATAAGGTTATCGCCGTTGCGAAAAATACCGTATCCAGTTTTCACAAGGAGCAACCGGTGCGTGCCACGGCGTATGGCGGTGAATTTGCCTATATCAGTGCAAGTGAGGAAAGCAGTTATCAGATAGGGACAGGCGGCCAGCACTACCCGCTGGCTAAAACCGTCAGCAGTTTTAGCTATGATAATTACGGCAACCTGACAAACAGCAGCATCACACAATCACAGATGGATGACGCGGCCAAAAAGCGGGTTACGAGTACTACTAATGTCTTTAACAGCTCAGAAATTTACCGCCGTTATGGCCGGCTGACCCAAAGCACGGTAACCAAAACACTGGATGGTAACAGCGCCAGCAGTATCACCCGGCGTAGCGATTTTACCTATTACACCACAGACTGGCTGTTGCAGAGCGAAATACTGTCGCCAGAGGATAACAAAACCAAAATTACCACCCAATACGGCTATGATGCGGCAGGTAATATCAGCAGCCGCCAGGTGACGGCGGCCAGCACTGCTACCGGCACCAACAGTGTAACCCGCAGCAGCACAACGACCTGGGACAGCCGCTTCAGGTATGTTGCCAGCAGCACCGATGCGGCCGGCAATACCAGCACCTTTACCTATAACGGCCTGGCTGCAGGTTCGGTCACCGGCCGTATCAGCTATATCGACAGCAAAGATGCGAATAACCAGACCGTGCGGCAGTATTTTGATGTGACAGGCCGCAACCACCACAGTTACAGCAAAGGCGCCCTGGCAGGCGATGCCGGGGTAAACCGCTACCATTACTGGGAATTGTGCAGCACGGTAACCTGTCCGGTGGCAGGGGGCTACCTGCAAATACGCACCGTTACGGATGGCCAGCCGACGCAGCGGCAGTTTCTGGATAAATATGGCCGGGAAGCCGGCAGCAGTGTCACGCTGCTGGATGGCAATCAGTCGGTCAGCCGGATAAGCTACGATAACCGGGGCCGGCCGGAATACCAGTATGAGCCGGGCATTAATGCCGCCTCTTCGCATGCCAGCCGGGTCTATTACGACAGCCTGGGGCGTATCAGCAGTACCACCCTGGCCAGTGGCGGCAGCAGCACGCTGAGTTACCAGGGGCTGACGACGGTTCAGACCGACCCCAAAGGTAAAACCACAACATCAGTAAATAACTACCTGGGCCAGACGGCAGAAGTCAAAGACCATCTGGGCAATAAGCTGCACTATGTGTATGACGCCTACGGCAACCTGAAAACGGTCACGGCCCTTAGCGCTTCGGGTGCCAGCAGCCTGCGTACCACCAATTATTACGACAGCTATGGCCGTAAAACCAGCATGGCAGACCAGGATAAAGGCAGCTGGAGCTACAGCTATAACGGTTTTGGCGAGTTATTGAGCCAGACCGATGCCAAAAGCCAGACCACCACGTTTGAATACGACGGCGCAGGGCGCCAGGTAAGGCGTTACGACCCGTCCGGCACCAGCTGTTGGGAGTACGGTACTGCGGCGGCCAGTTACCACAAAGGCCGGCTGTACCGCAGCAGCAGTTACGCCGGCAATGTAGCCTGCAACACCGGCAATGCCCCGCTGTACCGCGAAACTTACAGCTACAACAGCCGTGGCTTGCAAAGCAGCAAACTGGTGCAGGCAGCGGGCAGCAGCTTTAATATCAGCAGCAGTTATGATGCGCAGGGCCGGCCGGATGTACTAACCTATCCCAGCTGGTCGGCCAACCCGGCAGATGATGTCAAAGTGAAGCATATTTACCAGAACGGTATGCTGAAACAGCTGAAAGACAATAACAGCAGCAAGGTCTGGCAGGATATTACCGCCATGAATGCCCGTGGCCAGGCCAGCGGCATAACCTACGGCAATGGCGTAACAGAGAGCCGGGCATTTATTGCCCAAAGCGGCTATCTGGATACACTGTCGGTCAGTAAAGGCGGCAGCACGCTGCACAGCCTGGACTACGACTACGACACAACCGGCAATGTCACCAAGCGGGCACAGGGCTTTGGTGTGGGCAGCAATGCCGGTTTTACCGAAACGTTCAGCTACGATGACCTGCACCGGGTTACCAGCCGCACTATCAGCAACCTGGCGGGCAGCAGCGGTTATAATGCGCTGCCAGCGGCCTTTAAAATGGCAGAAAGCTACACCTACGACCACTGGGGCAATATCAGCTTTAAAACCAGTACGGGGTATTACAAGTATGATGGCAGCAAAACCAACCGCTTGCTGGGGGTATGGCAGCACAGCAACCACACAGGTACTCAGTATTATGGCTTTGGCTATGATAATAACGGCAATGTGAGCAACGACTCAAAACGCAGCTTTACCTACACCGCCTTTGATAAACCGTCAAAAGTCACGCAGGGCAGTAACTATACCGACTTTGCCTACGGGCCAAACCGCGAGCTGTACCGCAGAACCGATGTCAGAAGCGGCCAGAGCACCGACACCTTGTATATCGGCGGGGTATATGAGAGCACCACCTTGCCCTCGGGTGTCACCGAGCATAAGTTCAGTGTGGGCAATGCGCTTATCACTAAACGTAGCAATGCGGTGCATGATGAGCTGTACCTGCATAAAGACGGTCAGGGTTCGACTATCAGTATTACCGGTGGCAACGGCGCGGTACTGCAGCAGTTTATCTACGACCCGTGGGGCAGGCAGTACAGCGTCAGCACCAACAGCCTGTTTAGCACGTATAGCAATCCGGGGACGTCACACGGCTACACTGGCCATAAAATGGTGAATGACTTTGAGGTTATTCATATGGGTGGCCGCACCTATAACCCGCATTTAGGGCGGTTTATGCAGGCCGACCCGTTTGTGCAGGCGCCGAAGAATCTGCAAAATTTCAATCGTTATAGCTATGTGCTGAATAACCCGATGAGCTATACCGACCCCAGTGGCTATTTCAGCTTACGCCGGCATATCCGTAACCATGCAGGTGCATTCTTTGGTGGCCCGGGTGTGCAACCACACCCGGCGAAAGAAGAGTTGCGCTCGGTACTCAGAATGATAGGTCCAGGGGCGTCATCGGCTGTGGTAGCGGTAGGTTCATATTTTTGTGGTCCGTTTTATGCCGCTTGTGTGGGGGCCGGCAGCTATGATGTAGCACGGGCTTTTGGGACGTCCCGCACCGGGGCATTAAGGGTAGGCATCGTATCGGGTGTAAGTGCCTACCTGTTTGCCGGTGACCCGTCGTCGATGACTAGTACCCAATTGGCTGCACAAGCGATGACCAGCTATATTGTGGCGGAAAATGCCCAACTGGGGCAGGCATTAAGTTTTGTGGTAGCAAACTGGGGCAATGGTGCCGGTGCCATTGCTCAGAATGCAGTAGGACAGTATATGCAGTATAAGGCATCGGCGGAGTTAGGCCGCTTTGCTACAAAAAATGGAATGACATTGCAGGAGCTTAATGTGCTGCTGGCGTTAAATTCACAGCTGGGTTTGGCTGTGGCTGGGACGACTTTTGATCGAGATAAGTCAACAATCGCAGGTTTCTTATCAAGAGATAAATTGCCAGAATGGGGAGTATTATGGGACATAAACGATGTCTTTTTAAATGCCCAAGGCTTACTGGATGCAGTATCAAAAAGTGTGGTGAAGTCTGGATATTCCGGTCATTTAACGGGGCATAGTTTGGGGGCCGCACGTGTCAATAATCTATACCGTATGGGGTATATCAGCGGTGCTACTACACTGTCCTTACCGGGGTTTGCTTATCCGGTAGCTGGCTCTTCCAGCTATTGTGGCAACCTTGATGCAATCTGTGGTGGCAGTCTTATGACAATATTACGGCCAGGAGCAGTTGGTGTGGACAGTCCGAGCTGGTGGAATTTGATTGGTACAAACCATACGATTCGTACTGTTCCTGGGTACTACGATAACTGGGGAATTTGATAATATGAAGATACAATTTATTGTTGTACTCATATTGTTTTTGGTGAGTTGCTCATCAAAACCACAACAAAGTATTTTAATAGGTTCTTGCAAGGAAATTCTAACTGCTGTGGATGTTTGGGCATCACATGGGAATATTTATGTTGGTGACTTATTGCTCAGTTCTGCAAATATTCCAATGCTGGCGAATAAGAAGTCTCCAATAGGCCAATTAGCTCCAAACACAAAACTGAAAATTGCTCAAATTTTACGGGGAGCTGATGGTTCTTTTGGTCCGTTTCTCAGAGTTGTAGTTGAGATAACAGATGGTATTCACACAGGTTCAATAACAGATATACCAAGTTGCGTACCGTACCACCCAAGTCCTCGCTGGGTGAACAATTGCACTTTGGTTCCAGATGAATTGGAGTTTAATAACGAGATAATCCGAGATTGTAAAGATACTCAATAAATGGCAATAAACGGCGAAGTTTTTCCATGGGAAAAAGGGAACCGTCACTGAGAGATCTAATGAAGTGAGAGAGAGCATAAAAATATTGGTTTTTACTGTAACTGTTATGATGTTGGCGGGTTGTCAGGCATTTCCTATTGTGAATCCTGTTGTGCCAGCGAATGCACCAACGGCAACTGTCATTGTGATACGGGATTCGACGCCGAAAATAGGTGAGGGTGTGTTGTACTTTGGAGAAGGTAAACAAGCCTATTTTGTGATGTCGTCCAAAGGCGTGAAGCAGTTGGAATTGGCGGCAGGCTCCCATCAGTTTGTGCTATCTACTAAAGGGTCTTCATCTTATAAGCTAGAAGTGGAGCTTGTTGCAGGCTCGACAACTTGTATCAAGGTTAGCTCGAATGAAGCTAACTATTATGGAAAAGCGTTACTACCGTTTTTACGAAATATGTTGAGTGAGTATGTTGCGCAAATAATCCCTTGTACAGAATATAAGATAGCCAAAAGGTAGCTGCGAGCTGTATGAACGCACCACCCTGCCCTCAGGCGTAACCGAGCATAAGTTCAGTGTGGGCAATGCGCTTATCACTAAACGTAGCAATGCGGTGCATGATGAGCTGTACCTGCATAAAGACGGTCAGGGTTCGACTATCAGTATTACCGGTGGCAACGGCGCGGTACTGCAGCAGTTTATCTACGACCCGTGGGGCAGGCAGTACAGCGTCAGCACCAACAGCCTGTTTAGCACGTATAGCAATCCGGGGACGTCACACGGCTACACTGGCCATAAAATGGTGAATGACTTTGAGGTTATTCATATGGGTGGCCGCACCTATAACCTGCATTTAGGGCGGTTTATGCAGGCCGACCCATTTATTCAGGCGCCGGGTAATTTGCAAAACTACAACCGCTATAGTTATGTGCTGAATAACCCGATGAGCTATACCGACCCGAGTGGGTATTCTTTTAAGAAAGCCTATATGGCGTTAAGCCGGTTAGATGGACGCTATTACTCGCATAAGTATGTATTCTCGCGTAACCAGTACCTGAATATGGCGCACCAGATAGGGTTAAGTGCTATTCCGGGTTTTGGTATGTTAGCCGGTGCGCATTCTACGTTTGACGGAGTGTATTTTGCGACAGGTAATTTAAGGGCTGCGGCGCGTGCGGGAATTATTCAGTACGCTGCAAGTTATGCATTCAAATCAATAGGAGAATATTTTAGCGGAGTAGGGATGTCGAATCTGGGCGATATTGCAGGCAACGGGCTAAATTTTGATGGATATTACAACTTTGGTGGTAATTATCTGACAGCAGGCCAGGTCGCCGGGCAGATAGCGGCACATGCGGTGGTGGGCGGTGTGACGGCGAGTTTACAGGGCGGTAAGTTTGGGCATGGTTTCTTTAGTGCCGGGG
>CAZEGA010000007.1:5794-26606 GCA_964511675.1 uncultured Rheinheimera sp. | reverse complement strand
TACAGTTGTGTCTGCGGTAATTGGGGGGACTGCATCAGCGATTTAGGGCGGTAAGTTTTCAAATGGTGCCCGGACGGCAGCGTTCCAGTATTTGTATAATCAGGCTAGTAAAGTAAACTACCGGCAGATATATAAAGATGTTTGGAGGACTTGGAATGAGTACTGGGACTCAGCAAATTCAATTGAAACAGAGGCGTGTAATAAATATGCAGGTATGGATTGTATACCTTTAGCCCTGAATGCCGGAATAACTGCTACTGGAGCTGGCGGGCTTGTACTGGGCTCTACTCGTTTAGGTTATAGTGCTTTAGGCTTAGGTGGTGTGAAATGGATGGCTTATGATGGGTCTGCTGAAGGGGTTGGTTGGTTAGCTGTAGATGCTGCGACACTTAGAATGGGGAGCTTTTTAAATGGAACTGCTGCTCAAGGAGTGGATCATGTGATCGGTGTGCATAGCTGGCTAATTCAAACAGAAAATACTGCTAACCAGATGAATACCGGAATAAAAGATTATTCGTGTAAAGTACCGATGAGGTGTAATTGATGAAGGGCAAACGTCATGTAAGGGAATTTATGTTCTTTCAACTACTTGGTATGCTACCTGTTATGCTTGTTTTTAAAGGTGATTTTATATACTCGTTAATAGCTCTAATAACTGCTTTTTTGTTTTATAAGTTTGATCCAGTAATAAAAGACTTTTGCGAAAATGTCGCGAATACAGAAAAAATATTCTGGGGCCAAATAGCAGTAGGTTTCATATTGGCGGGTATTGGGTACGTGTTTTCATGGGTAAATACGATACTGGGTTTATTTTGGGTGTTAATGTTTTTTATTGTCGGTATGTTCCATGCTGGTAAAGTTCAATCTTTTCTGGATGAAAGGCGTGATTGATACGGTTGGTTATTTTTGGTTTGATTTTTTTAGTGATTTTATATTGTTTAATAATGATAAAAATAATTTTAACATTAATTGCATTATTATTAATAATAAGTGTGCAAGCAGATGCCACAGCAAAGATTGAAAAAATACTGATGTATGGCGAGGAATTAACTGGGTCAGATCAAAATTAAGGAAAGACTTAACGGGGTGGCGGCAACAATGGGGCAACGGGGATGGTCGAAGGGGTTGCGGAAATAGGTTTAATTTTGATCTGACCCCAAAATTGGGCCGATTTACCCACAGAGCCGCTGGATATACCGCAACTGGCCGCCCTGAGCAGTGACTATTCCGGTGCCGATTTAAAAGGCCTGGTTGATGCCGTAAGCGAGCAGGTGTTGCAGCAGATTATTGCAACCGGTAACGATGCGCTGATTAAACAAAGTCTGTTGCAAGCTTACCTGGCACAGCACAAAGCCAGTACACTGGAATGGCTGCAAACCGCCAGCCAGGTGGTGGAATTTGCCGGCGACAGCGGCTATTACGAAGAACTGGCCACTTACCTGGCCAGCCGCCAGAAACCCAAATGGCGGATAGGCTTTTAAACTGCGGGGTCATACATTGCTTTTTGCAAAGCGGTAATTAGCTGGTTCGGTAATAGTAGCCTGAACACCGTGTTTGTAGATGACAAAGATCTGCGTACCTGCTGTTCCGATGGCGGTGCAGTGTGTGCGGCCAGTAAATAAGTGCCGGGGCAGGCGTTGTGCAACAGGCAAGGCCTGACCCTTTTTCTCTTGATTATTTAGCGCGGCGCAGGCGTAATGCCAGTAAACCAACACCTAACAGGGCCAGTGTGGCAGGTGCCGGTACCTGGGCTGCCGGCGTTGCTGTGCCATAAATATCCAGTCTGGCACCGTATAGCTTGAAATTTGGGTTACTCGAATGCGCACTTTGTTGCGCCATCCAGATAGCAAATGTCTGGTTAGTCAGAATATCGCTGAAAATATTCAGGCTGGAATCGAATGTAAAGCTTTGGGTAGTAACAGATGCTCCTGTTATGCTCAGCCGTAATGATTGATCACTGTCTACTGAGCCAGATAAGGCCGGGCGCAAGTGCCAGCCAAGATTGAGTGCTGTTGATAATAATTCTGTCAAAACACTACCACTGGATGTGTCGGAGAACTCCAGCGTTAACGAGAACGAATCAATACTGTCAAAATCAAGCGCCTGAAAATCAAAGACATCATAAAAACGCGCACAATTTCTATTGCTGATACCAGGAACAGCAACGGTAACATGATCAGCATTAAGCGTATCGCAGCTGCCAGCAGTCTGGCTGGTCGGTGCATAATCGCTGCCGTAGTCATGAGTGATAGTGTGAATTAAAGAAGCCTGAACGCTGGGCGCTAAAAAGCCAGCCACTAATGTCGCTGCCAAAACAAACGCTTTTTTCATATTGGTTATCCTTAAGACAGGTTACTGCAAGCCAAACAGCTGATCAGGTCATCCTGACAGTGGGCGATCATTGACAGTCTTTTTATGCATAAATAATGCCTTTCATTGTGAGTTGACTTTTACTGTCTGTTTTATATGACAATATTTATATATTGCATCTTTATTTAGGATTATTGCTTTATTTCAATGTGTAAAAAATACTGACAGTAAACCTTGATGGATAGCGCAGTGACATATTGGCCGTTATGGTTTTTCAGCTGCTGGATTCAGCACCTTGTATTTGTTGTGATCAATAAAAAAACCGGCCTGTGAATACAGTTGTTCTATCCGGCCTTGTTGTTCCAGTAATATCAGGCCTTTGCTTAACGCTTCATAGGCGGCTTTACCCTGTGGGTGTTGTTTGCTGACGACAAAATGCCGGCTGTCATCCAGCAATACTGCCAGGCCAGGCACCAGCTTAAGCTCTATTTGCTCCAGCTTAAAATAGCCATCGGTGGAGGGATAAAACGGCATCAGCATAAAATCGACCCACTGAATATGTACCATCCGGGCCTGGCTGAGCCATTCATCTTCGCGGATCAATTGTTTCAGCGGTAAGCCGGACAGGGTATCCCAGTCAGTAGTCCATTTTGGAGTGGATACGGCTGTCAGCTGGGTTAAATCGCTTAGCTCTGTAATGGCAAAGACTTTTTCATTTGCCGGATTGGCATAAATACCGGCCATATACTGACCGCGTTTTACCACAGGGCTGGTGATATAAACTTTATCGGCTAACTTTTCGGCATCTTTCAGCCAGTAGGTATCGAAGCTCAGCAGTAATTCGCCGGTTTCCAGCATTCTGGTATTACGGAAATTGACTTTACCAGGCAGGTAGCGGAAGCTTTTGTCAAATCCGCCCAGCTTTAAAGCCTGTTGCAACAGTACCATATCCGCGACATCACGGCGCATAAAGCTGCCGCTGAAGTCAGTCAGTTGCAGCACATCCCGGCCATCCAGAAAAGCCAGATAATCTTCATATACATCGTCTCTGATATAGATGGTTACCTGATTTGCCGATGCAGGGAAGCAATAGAACAGGCAAAGCAGTAACGCATAGCGACAACAGATTTTTTGCATATTGCTCTATGCCGTTGGCAGCGGGTATGTTAAGCATAAACAGAAATGTGCTGTTTTGAAATACAGTTTATTTCAGCACCTGCAATAAATTACTGTATTGATCAGTCCACTTTACCGTCGGGTTGAGCGGTGCTGGCCACGGGCTTTGCATTTGCTGTAACGCCGGCAGGCGGCTGAAGCGGCTGTTGCTGGTGATTAGCAGCCATTCTGTTGCGGCCGGGTTATCTGTATCCGCCGGGGTATGGATAAAAAAGGCTTGTTTACCAGATACCTGCGCATGGTTACGCAGCACCGAAGTCAGATCCAGATAGTTATTGGAAATATGTACCGCCAGGATGCCGTCGTCCATCAGGTGCTGCCAGTACAGGCTAAAGGCCTCCCAGGTCAGTAAATGCAGCGGTATAGCATCACTGCTGAATGCGTCCAGCACCAGGATATCGTATTGCTGGCTGCCTGCTGTCGCCAGCTCAGCTGCCAGCTGTAAGCGGCCATCACCATCGGCAATACTGATGTCTGCCTGACTGTCGGCAAGATAGCTGAAATACTGGTTGGCAATACGGGTGACATCCAGGTTCAGCTCGTAAAAGCGATACTGATCACCGGCCTGGCCATAGCTGGCCAAAGCACCAGCCCCCAGACCGATAATACCCACTTTGCGTTGTTGTAACTGCTGTGGCTGCCGCAGCGGGGAAGCCGGAACAAACTGCTGTAATGCCAGTGCAATACCGGTCGATGGCCGGTAATAACTGAGCGGGATATGCCGTAGTTCGTCTGCCAGATACTGGGCGCCGTGACTGGTGGTGCCATCAATCAGCTGGCGCTGTGGCTGGTCAGCTAATTGCACATCGCGTACGGTCAGTTTGCCATAGAAATTACGGCTGTTATGTAAATCAAAACGGCTGAACTGCCACTCCAGTAATACAAAGCTGCCGGCAAACAACAGGCCGCCGGCAAGCCAGCCGGCTTTCAGCCAGCGACTCTGTTGCTGACCGCTAACCACCAGCAGGTAAATCAGCAACAGTACCAGCGGGAATTCCCAGAACTGGCTGAACAGTTGCGGTGCCAGCAGGCTGACCGCAGCACCGCCCAACACGCCACCCAGCGCCAGCGCCAGATAAAAGCCGGTTAACTGCTGCACCTGTGGTTTCAGCCGGGCCAGTTCACCATGGCATAACATACAGCCGCTGAACAGGATCACCAGATACAGCACCAGTTGCGATACCAGATCGAACAGCCGGCCGAAATAAATCAGGATCAGCGCCATAACCAGCCCCAGCACAAATAAATACAGCCAGAAGGTGCGCTGATACCAGTGTTCATTGCCAAAGGCCAGAATATAACTCAGCAGATACAGGCAAAGCGGCACTATCCATAAAAAGGGCACCGGGCTGATGTTCTGGGTCATTTCATGGGTAATGGCTAATAGCAGTACCACGCCGCAGGCGGAAAGGGCCAGCCAGCGTTGCCAGCCGCTGGCCTGGGAGCTGCTGGCAAGGTTAAGTAGTGGTTGGCTGCTGGCCAGTGGCCATAACGTGCGCCACAGCAATGCCAGGCATAACAGGCTGAACAGGCCATAACCGCCAGCCCATAACAGGTTTTGCTGCGCCAGTGGTAGCCAGGGTTCGACCAGAAACGGGTAGCTGATTAACCCCCCAAGCGAACCCAGGTTAGATAATGCATATAACCGGTAAGGCGAGCGCAGCGGAAAACGCTGGCTGAACCAGCGTTGTAATAACGGCCCGGTGGCAGACAACATCAGGTAAGGCCCGCCAACACTGATAAACAGCAAAGCTATAATCGCCGGCGCCGGTTGGCTGCTTGTGCCGGCTGTAGTTATCTGGCCCAGCCATGGCAGCCATAATAATGATAATAATAACAGACTGCTATGCAGCAGCAGTTGCCGTTGCAGGCTACCGAGCCGGCTTAGCCAGTGGGCATAGCAGTAACCGGCCAGCAATAACAGCTGGAAAAACAGCATACAGGCGGTCCAGACCGCAGCACTACCACCAAAATAAGGCAACAACACCTTGGCCATCATTGGCTGCACCAGAAATAATAAGGTTGCACTAAGGAAAATGCTGACAATAAAGAGTGCCACTGACCGATCCTGCTTGCGCTAAAAAGGCGCTCAGCCTATACAAAGAGCCGCTGTCAGGCAAGTATAACAACAGTTGCTTAGTTATTTGATCCGACCCATAAATTCCTTTAGCATCAGTGATATCAAGCCTGCAGGCGTCTGGACTCAGCGTCTTGTTTTTTCTTTTGGTCAAGATTAAACGCCTGACACTTGAGGGTAATTGAAGCCTGTGTTGCAGACATATGACAAGGAGAGCTAATCAGTATGAGTAATAAAACGCTTACCCAGGACGAGTTGAAGGGTATTCTTAAGCGCCCTGATGCAGCAGAGCGAATCACCCAACTGATTGAGCAAGAAGGCATCAATCCTGATCTGTTGCGTTACGGTGAGCGCAAGCTGCCTTTGCTAAACGAATTGCTGGTAGATCCTGGTTCTTCAATTCAGGCTATCAGAAAAAAAATCTCGATATGCCTGGCTCTGATCCGTGCCGGCGTCAACCCGCAGAAGATCCAGCGTGACAAATATTGTCCGCTGAGCCTGGCCTGCTGTAGTGTGCGCAACGATGTCGTTGAGCTTGAACCTGTAATTCTTGCTTTACTGGATGCTGGATCACAGCCAGAACTCTGCAAGCAGCCGCATTTACTCTATGTCTGCGGCCTGATTTCAGAGTGTAAGGAGTCAGGCTATCTTGCGTCGCCCATACATGGTTATAAAGAGGAGGGTACTGATCCCTGCAAGAAGCAGGCTTTGCTCAATATCATCATTGCTCTGGTTAAGCATGGTGCAGACATAAATGCCTTTGATAAATTTACTAAATACAATCCGTTAATACTGGTAGTGCAAACTCAGGCATCCTGCATTGTGCCTGAGCTGCTTGCTCTGGGGGCGGATGTCAACTTGGCAAACGGTGCTGGCAATACTCCTTTGTTATTTGCCTGTGGCGATGTCGAAGTTACCGGGGTTAAGGCACATCGTTCTGTCGAGGCTGTCAGGCAATTACTGGCTGCCGGTGCAGATCCTGCCGTGCGCAATGCCAATGGTCGTACACCTTTAAGCGTTGCCAGCAAGAGCGGCCATCACGAGATATGTTATGAGTTGTATCTCGCCCTGAAGGCACGCGGTGAATTTTACGCAGATGACAGGAAGTACTTTAAAGATAGTCCTTTCAAGGACAATATCGATGATACATCCGGGTTGCCAGTCGCCCCTGCGAAACCGAAACGTAAACCTGAAGGCCAGGCTGCCAGCTGGCCCATCGCGGGCGAGCGGCTGCAACGTAACTATCCTGACAGCCAGTTAGGCGCATTAATCCTGCAATTGGTACAAAGCGAAGCACTGGCCGATACCCGTAACACCCTGTTTGCCGACACTTACTGCGACACTCTGCATTTGGGTAAAACTAAAAAAGTATCCTATGTGGCCGGTACCATTGCCATCACCGACGATATATATAATAAATTTTTCCGCGTTTCGTTTGAGTGTGAGCGCTCCGGCGGTAACCAGGATGTTATGCTCTGTGTGGAAATACCTCACAAAACAGATGGCACTGTACCGGTGACTGAAGCACAGGCAGCGATATTGCAGATGATGCCCGGCCTGGAGTAAAACGTTGATAGTAAAGAAAACACCTGCCAAGTCTGTCATGGTGCCAGGCGGTTACGAACTGCTAGAGCCGACGAAGCCAGAGCTTGCAAACCCCTTGTCCTTGCAACTGCTTTTCGCCCTGCTAAAACAGGAAGGCTTTATTGATGCGCGCTGGTATCGCGAGCAGCGCGAGTATCTGGAAATGTGGCACCCTAAGTCTGTCGCACTGTTGATGAAATATCGCGATTTTGACGCGATCCCGGACAGTGAGTTTGGTTCGTTGGCGCCAGGTAGTGTCAGTGACCTGATTGAGGCCTTCAGATGGCATGATCGACGTTTTATGATCAACAATGGTTATAACAACTTGATGAATAAATCCGATATTATTCAGGTTCTCACCAAAAGCCTGCAAATGCAGCGGTTGCCACTGCGGTCTGTCAGTTGCACGGAGGTTCCCGGCATCAGCTATGATCTGGTGCTAAATATCGAGTTGTCTGATCAAGCCTACAGCGCGCGCTTTATTCCTCGCGGCAGCAGCTGGCCGCCACAGGTATGGAAACTGGTGAAGAAAATGATGTTCGAGCAGTTGGGGTTGTTGGCTTTACATATGCCGGGAAAGAGCATGGTATTTATCTCGCCAATACTTGGTCAGGCGCTTGAGCGAGCCGGGTTTGCCTCGGTCCGTAGCAAGTAGTGTTACTTCTGTGGTTTGTAGCCTGCAGTTATGCGGATACAAAGAGTATCGGATATTCAAATATACCGTGAATTTGTATTTTATTTGCTTTTAGATGAAATATTTTGTTATATAAAACAAGTCCACTAAGTGTATTTAGTGTGATGATATTGATGTTGCGATATAAAGCCAGGTGATAGTCAGTATTTCCTTATCCAGATCAATTGCATAGCTTTGAATATAACGCTATAACAGAAGGGTACACATTGAGTATTGATGTTGTTACAGTCGTCATACTGCAGTCATGGAGGATGTACCAATGCGTGGTGTAAAGGGAATATTGTTGTTACTTCTTGCCTTGTTCAGCGGCTTAACGCTGGCGGTTTCTGGTCAGGCGGTTAATTTTGATGCCAAGCAAAATGAACTGTGCTGGCGCATGATTGAACAAAAAGCGACCGGGCACTGTAAATTACACTTTAGCATGGCGAAAGGCCAGACAGTAACGGGCTTTGCCGATCGCAATACTATTTCCAATGCTTTTAGCAGCTATAATGGTGCCCGCAACAATTACCCGACCTCATTTCAGAAACTTGAATTTGCGCTGCAGTTTTTTTATTACAGCCTGGAGCGCTATGCGGTACGCGACAGCTTGAATTATATTCGCAGCGCAGATGGTACTATCCAGTTGTCTATGTCTATCCGTACCTCGGCTACAGGCGGGTACAGCTTTATACTGGCTGATAACGAAGCCCAGATCCGGCAGATTGTGGTTAATTTGCAGAACACACATGCGGTAAAGGCTACCAACTATTACCGCACTATTGAAAAACTGTTTGCAGATTAATCTCTGTACTGGCAAAGGCCATTGACAGGCCGTTATACTCTGACCGAAGAAGACAACCAACCGGCGGTATAATGAAGCTATCTGAACAACAATGGCGTGAACGGCTGAGCGGGGAGCAATACCGTATTACCCGGCTTAAGGGCACTGAGCATCCGTTTAGCGGTGCGCTGTTACACAACGAAGAACAGGGTACTTATCATTGTGTCTGCTGTAATGCTGAGCTGTTTTCGTCTGACTCCAAATTTGATGCCGGTTGCGGCTGGCCCAGCTTTTACCAGGCAGCAGAGGGCAGGGTAAACTACCGGCGCGACGCCAGCCATAACATGGTGCGCACTGAAATTCTCTGTGCTAACTGCGATGCGCATTTAGGCCATGTGTTTGACGATGGCCCGGCACCGACCGGCCAGCGTTACTGCGTCAATTCAGTATCGTTAACCTTTACAGCCAAAGCAGAATAAAAATACTGTAATTGTTGTCGTAACCTTTCAACTTCTATTACAATACGCGCCGTCAGAACTTAAGCGGCGCAGACCGTGCTTTGGCATTACCCTGTTAATTCATTTTACTGAAGTAAAAGGCCTCTACCCATGACCCTATCGCACGAAGAACAGTATCAGAAGAGCTGGCAGGAACGCCAGGAATATGCCGAGAATATGCAGCCGATTATCGGCCGCCTGTATCGCAACAAAGGCATTGAAGTGGTGGTGTATGGCCGCCCGCTGGTAAATGCCACGACTATCGATATTATTAAGGCGCATAAAAGTGTCGAGCGGTTTGAAGGCCAGAAGCTGCGCTTACGTGAGAGTTTTCCGGTACTGGAAGCGATCAGCACCATGGCGCTGGCACCGGGCCGGGTTGATATTGGTAAACTTGCCTACGGCTATATTTATAAAAATGCCGCCAAAGGTGTTGAGCTGGAGCAATATTTAGCGCAGGAGCTGGCAGATATCCTGGGCCATACCGATCAGGTTAAGCCGGTAGATGTTGTCCTGTACGGTTTTGGCCGCATTGGCCGCCTGCTGGCGCGTTTAATGCTGGAACGTTCCGGCCCCAGTACCAAACTGCGGTTACGTGCCATCGTCGTGCGCGGTGGTAAAAAAGGCGACCTGGAAAAGCGTGCCAGCCTGCTGCGGCGTGACTCTATTCATGGCCCTTTTAACGGCAGTATCACGATAGACAGCGAAAACCAGGGTATTAAGGCTAATGGTACTTTTATTAAGGTTATCTACGCCAATTCGCCCGAACAGGTAGATTACACCCAGTATGGTATTCATGATGCGCTGGTGGTAGATAACACCGGGATCTGGAAAGACGATAAAGAGCTGAGTATCCACTTTAGCAGTAAAGGGGCGGCCAAGGTGCTGCTGACGGCGCCGGCAAAAGGTGATGTGCCTAATATCGTATATGGTGTTAACCAGCATATGATCCTGCCGCAACATAATATTGTCTCTGCAGCCAGCTGTACCACCAATGCCATTACGCCGGTGTTAAAGGCACTGGAAGATGAATTTGGTATCCGCAATGGCCATGTGGAAACCGTGCATTCCTATACTAACGATCAGAACCTGATAGATAACTTTCACAGTGCCGAGCGCCGTGGCCGCGCTGCACCGCTGAACATGGTGCTGACCTCTACCGGCGCTGCCAGTGCGGTGGCCAAGGCGCTGCCACAGTTAAAAGGCAAACTGACCGGTAATGCGATACGGGTTCCTACGCCTAATGTGTCTATGGCAATTTTGTCACTGAACTTAAACCGCGAGACCACGCGGGATGAGTTAAACGACTTCCTGCAGCGTACCTCGCTGTTCTCTGAGCTGCAGGATCAGATTGACTATACCGCATCAACCGAGATTGTCTCGTCAGATCTGGTCGGCTCACGTTATGCCGGCGTGGTCGACTCTCAGGCCACTATCGTCGATGGCGATCGCTGCGTGTTGTACGTGTGGTATGACAACGAGTTTGGTTACAGCACCCAGGTTATTCGCGTCATGAACGATATGGCGGGTATTAAGTATCCAACCTTACCGGTAGCGCGTTAAGCTGTTGTTTTGTCGAAAGCCGCTTTTAAGCGGCTTTTTCTTTTGCATTAACCTGTTAGAATCAGGGCATCCGATGGCGGTACAACAGCATTTAATGCCGCCGGAACTTTTCACTTATTTATGATACGGATCAGACAGATGAAAATTACCAGCAACTTCGACAGCGGTAACATTGAAGTATTACAGGCCGATACACCAGACAATATTAAACTGGCGATACGTAAAGACAACCAGTCTGACTTTTACCAGTGGTTTCACTTTCGCTTAAGCTCAGAACATAACCAGATGCACACCCTGACCATTACCAATGCCGCTGAGTCTGCCTATCCGGACGGCTGGAAAGGCTATCAGGCCGTTGCCTCTTATGATCGGCAGACCTGGTTTCGGGTAGAAACCGAATATAACGGTAAAGAACTGATTATCCGGCATTATCCTGAAGCAGATTCGGTGTATTTTGCTTACTTTGCGCCATACAGCTACGAGCGGCATATGGATTTACTGCACCAGGCACAGTCAGACTACAACTGTCAGCTGCTTGAGCTTGGCACCACGCTGGATGGCCGCGATATGAACCTGCTGGTGGTGGGCGAACCGGATAACAGCAAAAAGAAAATCTGGATCATTGCCCGCCAGCACCCCGGCGAGTCGATGGCGGAGTGGTTTATTGAAGGCCTGCTGGATCGGTTATTAGACGAGGATGACGGTGTCGCCCGGGCGCTGCTGGATAAGGCGGTGTTCTATATAGTGCCGAATATGAACCCGGACGGTTCAGTGCGTGGGCATTTGCGCACCAATGCTGCCGGTATGAATTTAAACCGCGAGTGGTTAACCCCGTCGATGGAAAAAAGCCCGGAAGTGTATTTAGTGCGGCAGAAGATGCGGGAAACCGGTGTCGATATGTTTCTGGATATTCACGGCGATGAAAACCTGCCGTATAACTTTGTTGCCGGCAGTGAAGGTGTACCGTCCTATAACGAGCGGATTAAACAGCTGGAACATCTGTTTAAGCAAAGCTGGCTGACGGTGACGCCGGAATTCCAGACAGAGTTTGGCTACGAGCTGGATGCACCGGGCCAGGCCAATATGACGATTGCTACCGCCTGGGTGGGCGAGCAGTTTAACTGTCTGGCCTATACCGTGGAAATGCCGTTTAAGGATAACGCCAACCTGCCGGATGAGGCCTATGGCTGGTCTGATATCCGTTCAATGAAGCTGGGGCAGGATGTATTGCCTGCCGTGCTGGCCGTTGTTGATCAGCTGCGTTAAGTCCGTGCCGGCTGTTTATCTGGCCCGTTTGCCGGCTGTGCTGCTGGCATGCGCACTGCTGCTGTTAAGCAGCTGCAGTGCTGTACCAGCCTGGCTGGCCGTTTCGCCGCTGCCGGTCAGCAGTTTAACCGCAGCCCAGCAGCAGGCATGGCAAAGTGGTGCTGCGCTGGGGCAACTGGATGTGGTGTTGCCCGAGCACGCCAGCAAACGCAGCCTGCTGAATAACCGCCGCCGTTTTACCGGCTATAGCGGGCAGGGCTCGCTGCTGCTGGACATGGGCAACAGCCAGAGCCTGACATTGCAACTGAATGGCCACACTCTGAATGTCACACCGCCGGCCAGCCAGGGCCGCCTGATTGCGCTGGATATCAGCCGTTATACCCGCAACGGTATTAACCAGCTGGAACTGGCTGACATTACCCCGCTTGGCGCCAGCGTCCGGCTGGTTGTGCCGTATCCGCAGCTTAGCGACAGTACGCCGGAAGCGGCCGGGTTTGCTGTAAACACGCTGGACGAGCTGGATGCCCTTATCCAGCGCGAGGTAGCGCAAGGGTTTCCCGGTGCGGTATTGCTGATCGCCAAAGACGGCAAGGTTATCAAGCACACGGCCTATGGTTATGCCAGCCGTTACCAGCGCGATGGTACAGAGCTGGTACAGCCGGAGCCGATGCAAACCGATACCGTGTTTGATCTGGCCTCTAATACCAAGATGTATGCGACCAACTACGCGCTGATGCAACTGGCCAGTGCCGGTAAACTGGATGTCAGTAAACCGGTGCAACATTACATCAGTGAGTATCGCGGCCAGGGGCGTGACAGCAGGCTGGTCAGTGATTTACTGCAGCATACTGCCGGTTATGATCCTGAAGTACATTTTCACCGGCCGGATAACCGCCACGGTCCTGAGTTTTATTCGCTGGAACGCCAGCGCAGCCTGGAGCTGATTACCACTGCCGTGCCGTTTGCCCGGGAACGTGGCGAAACAGCGCTATACAGCGATATCGACTATATGCTGCTGGGGCTGATTATTGAGCGTATTACCGGTATGTCGCAGGACAGCTATCTGGAACAGCAATTGTACCGGCCTATGGGCTTAAACAGCACAGTGTTTAATCCGCTGCAAAAGGGGCTGGCGCTATCACGCCTTGCCGCGACCGAACTGGATGGCAACAGCAGGGGCGGGCGGGTTGCATTTCCGGCCGATAAACGCGAGATAGTGCGTGGCTATGTGCATGATGAGAAAGCCCGGTATGCCTTTGGCGGTGTGGCCGGGCATGCCGGTTTGTTTTCCACCGCCCGGGAAACAGCCGAACTGGCCTTTATGGCATTAACCGGCGGTTATGGCCTGACACCGGTATTCAGCGAAGCAGTGCAGCAGCAGTTTGTCAGCCCCTCTGCGACAGATGCCAGCATGGGGCTGGGCTGGCGTACGGCAGTGGGCAGCGAGCTGAACTGGCATTTTGGCCCTTATGCCAGCCGTTATGCCTTTGGTCATACCGGCTGGACGGGAACCGTTACGGTCATTGATCCTTATTACCAGCTGGTGGTGGTGCTGCTGACGAATAAAAAGCACAGCCCGGTATTGCCGGACGGTGAAAACAGTTATTATTTTGCCGGTGACCGGTTTGAAACTGGTATGTACGGCAGCATCATGAGTAAAATATACGAAGCTATGCAATAGGCGCTCTGCCTGTGCGAAAACAAGGTTAACCTAGTATGGCAATTATTTCCTGCCCGTTTTGCGGGCACAAAATGTCGGATAAAGCCGCGCAATGCGGCAAGTGTAATAGCGATGTTGCGGGCCTGACACCAGAGAAAATAGCCTCTATTGCCCATAACAAAATGTTGGATAAAACCCAGAGCCTGTTTAATCACTCTATGCTGGCCCTGCTGCTGTTTCTGGCCGGTTTTGGCCTGCTGTACTGGTGGGACCCGGCGCCCGGCAGCACCCAGCAAGTGGTGGCCGGTGGCGCTATCGGCATCGGGTTTTGCTGGTATATCGTTACGCGTATCCGCATTATGTTACTGAAGAGAAAGAAGTAAGATGGACTTCAACACCCTGGTGCAGGCTATGACACCTGCTACCTATGAAAACCTGGCCGATGCGGTGGCAACCGGCCGCTGGGCTGACGGCAACCCGATGAGTGAGACGCAGCGCGCACACAGTTTACAGCTGGTCATGGCGTATCAGGCCCGGATACTCAAATCTGAAGAGCTGTTCACCATAGGGGCTGATGGCCAGATGGTGTATAAATCTAAAGCCGAACTAAAAAAACAATTCGATACTCCGCCATCTATTGCAAGGTTCTCGCACGATGATCTTTAAGCGTTTTTTTAAACCCAGGTGGCAGCATGCCGATGCCACTGTGCGCCAGCAGGCAATAACAACCTTAAATCCGCAGGACCCATCGCACAAAGCCGTGCTGCATGAGTTGGCGTTTAATGATGGTGCCGAGGCCGTACGCCGGGCAGCACTGGGTAAACTGAATGATTTTTCCCTGTGGTGGCAGGCCAGTAAACACGACAGTGCCGAACGTTTACAGCAACTGGCAGAGCAAACGCTGATTAGCCTGTTGCTGCAAAATCAGGTGGAAGCCAAACTTAAACAGCAATTTATTGCGCAGTGCAACCGCAGCAGTATTCTGGAGCAACTGGCGCAAACGGAAACCGATGCCGGTATAAAGTTCAGCCTGTTGCAGCGGCTGAACAAAACCGAGCTTAATGTAAAAGCGCTGCAGGATACGATATTGCAGCCGCAGCAGAAGCAGCAGTTGCTGGCGCAGATTGATGATGAAAAAACACTGGAAAAACTGAGCCGGCAACTTGAAGGGGAACTACTCTCTCTGGTACAGCACAAGCTGGCCGGGCTGGCAGAGCAAAAACAAAAACCGTTGCAACTGCGCAAACAGCTTACCCTGCTGCTGGCAAAACTGAATGCCGCCCGCGAGCGCAACACAGTGGAGACATTGCCGGCGCAATTGCAGGACTACCAGGCCCAATGGCAGCAACTGGCGCCGGAGCTGGATTGTCTGGGCGAGGAAGCCGCAGAGTTTCGCGCCAAATATGACAAAATCACGGCGCAGATCACGCAGTGGCTGGCACCAAAGCTGGCACAGCTGGATGAACAAAAAGCCCAACAAGCCAGGGCGGCCGAGCATGCCAGCCGGTACAACGCATTACAGCAGCAGGTAAACAGCCTGGAGCAGGCGCTGCAACAGGCTTTGCTCGCTACCGATATCAGCCAGGCCCAGCAACTGGAGCTGCAAATCAGCGCGCTGGCTGCACAACTGGACCAGGCAAAGGGCAGTGACACAGCGGCATTAGGCAAACGCCTTACCGTGTTACAGCAACAGCTTGGCCGTTTACCGGAACTGGCAGAACAATTGGCCCGGTTAACCCGTATTGTGGCGGACTGGGCGGCGCAACCGTTGCCGGAGAGTGCTGCCGCTTATCAGCCGTTATCCCTGCAGCTTAAACAGTGGCAGCAGGCCTGGCGCGATATCAGCAAAGCCATGCCTGTTGCTGTACCTGCCAGCCTGCTGGAAGCGAAAAATGCGCTGCAACAGCAGTGGCAGGAACTGGCCGGCAGCTTGAATGCGCAAAGTGATAAAGCCCAGCGCCAGTGCCGCAGCAAGCTGGCGCAATACCGCCGTTTGTATAATGCTGGTAAATACAAGGTATTGTTTGGCTTATTTAAAGGCATTGAACAGGATTACCAGCAACTGGGCGCAGAGCAACAGGCGCAGCTTGGCAAAGATTATGAATTTGCCCGTGACAAGCTGGCAGAACTGGCCGACTGGCAGGAATATATCGCTACGCCCCGTAAACAGGCGCTGCTGGCCCAGATACAACAGCTGTCTGCTGACGTGGCCGGGCCGGATATGCGCCAGCGTGCTGAGCTGGTAAAACAGGCACGGGCACAGTGGAACAGCCTGGGTAAAGCCGATCTGGCACTGGAAGAGCAATTAAACAGCGCTTTTGATCAGGCCTGCGAACAGGCGTTTGCCCCCTGCCGTGTTTATTTTGCGGCGCAGGATGCCCTGCGCTCAGAGCATGCCAGACAACGGGAGCAGCTGATCAGCCAGGCGCTGGAGCTGGGGCAGTCTGCCCTGGACAGCAAAACCCTGGACACTAAACTGCAACAGCTGAAACAGGCCTGGCAACAGGCAGGTGCCGTGGATAAACAGCAGTTTACTGAACTGAGCGAGCAGTTTAACCAGGCATTAGCGCCACTGCGGGCCCAGTTAAAAGCCGCGCAGCAACAGGTGGCTGATGCCAAGCAGCTATTGATCGATAAAGCGCGCTCGGCACTGACGCTGACAGACGCTAACCTGAGCGCGAAAGTGCTCAAAGAATGCCAGCAGCAGTGGAAAACACTGGGCAGCGCCGCGCGTAAGCAGGATCAGGCGTTATGGCAGGAGTTTCGCAGTCTGTGTGACAGTTTTTTTAATGCCCGGGCCGAGCAACTGGCACAGCAGAAGCAGGCAGAGCAGGCTGAACTGCAACAGTTTGAGTCGGCCATAGCAGCATTAGCGGCACAGCTTGAGGCGGCACAGGAACCCGCCGCTTTCAGTGCCGTACAGCAACAATTATATGCACTGCAGCCGCAAACCACTGCCACGCAGCAGGCGCTGAGGCAATTGCAGGATAAACTGGCCCAGAAGCAGCAGCACTGGCAGCAACAGGCACAACAGCGCGCGTTAGCACAGGTTTTTGTATTATTAGCCGAGCCGCAACTGAATGCCGAGCAGTTGCCTGTGGCCTATCGCGATTACTTTGGTAAGCAGCAGGAGCAACAGTTTGACCGTGCCCAACTGACGCTGGCACTGGAGCTGGTGTGCAACGCAGCCTCACCTGAGCAGCAGCAAATGGCAAGGCAACAGGTACAGTTATTGCTGTTATCCGATAAGCATAACCAGGGCAACGCGCTGGACAAAGACAGCCTGTTTCAGCGCTGGCTGCAGTTTGGCCCGGTAACTGAACACGAGCTGCCTTTGCTGGCACGGGTTAAAGCGCTGTTTGTTTAAACGGCGAGGGCAACGCGGTTAAAAGGCTGACCGCGTTGTACTCAGACCGGCGGCTAACTCAGCCCATGGTCAGCTCACCGCGTATATCCTGCTGCATTTGCTGGCGGATCTGTTCCGGGCTTAATGCCTTACTGAGCAGGTAGTGCAGTTTAGTCAGGGTAGCCTCCAGTGTCATATCGTAGCCGCTGATCACGCCGGCCCGCGCCAGCGCATTGCCGGTGGCATAGCCCTGCATATTGACTGTGCCTTTAAAGCACTGGGTACAGTTAACAATGATCAGGCCGCGGGCGCTGGCATCAGAGAGTATTTGCAGCAACTCCGGCCGCTGTGGCGCATTGCCCACACCAAAGGATTTTATAATCAGCGCCCGTACCGGAGCCGCTGTCATATTGCGGATCACGTCTGTGCTGATGCCTGGGTACAGTGTCACTACGCTTATCGGCTGCGGGATAATCTCTGCCACTTGCAGCGGGGCCGCAAGGCTGGCCTGGTGCAGCTTGCCGGCAATCAGGTTAATATGAATACCGGCTTCGAGCAGGGGCGCAAAGTTAGGCGAAGCAAAGGCATTAAAGCCATTGGCATCGGCCTTGGTGGCCCGGTTACCGCGAAACAGCTGGTTATTAAAAAACAGCGCAACTTCAGATATCGGGTAGTTTGCTGCCAGGTACAGCGCATTCATTAAATTAACCTGGCCATCAGAGCGCAGTTGCGCCAGCGGAATTTGCGAGCCGGTAATAATTACCGGTTTTTGCAGGTTTTCCAGCATAAAAGACAAGGCAGAAGCGGTGTAAGCCATAGTGTCTGTACCATGCAATACCACAAAACCATCGTAGTTCTGGTACTGCTGCTGAATATCCGCTGCGATCTCCCGCCAGTGTTGCGGTGTCATATCGGACGAATCGATAACCGGATGGTATTCATGAATATCAAACTGTGGCATTTCCGGCCGGTAGAATTCCGGCATCCGCTTTACCGTGTCGCTTAAAAAGCCCGCTACGGGCACATAGCCGTTGGCGGAGTGTTGCATACCTATAGTACCGCCGGTATAGGCAACATAAATTCGTTTTCTGTTCATAATGTTAAATAAAAAATGCCCGGTCAGTGCCGGGCATTGTAATAGGTTTTACTGCGCCTGTCAGTTGATGCTGCAGCTGACACAGTAAGAATAGATGCCGTTTGGATCGTTAAACTGGTTCATTAGCACAAAATCCTGTTTCAGCTGTGACGTAAGCCTACGCAGCATTTGCTGTTCGGCACTGGCAGCAGTGTGTGGTAACCAGCCCCGGACTTTGGCCTCGCCAAACAGATCGTGGAGCATTTGCTCGCTTGGGCTTAGTTCGTGCCGGATAAGTTTGCCATCGTATAAACTTAAACCGGCTTTATCTGCTGCTGCTTTAACGGCATCGCTAATAGTGCCCAGTTTGTCTACCAGCCCGAGCTCCAGCGCTTTGGCACCGGTCCAGACACGGCCCTGCGCCACTTTATCCACCTCAGTGCTGCTCATATTACGGTTTTCACCCACCATGCTGAGAAACTCGGTATAGCCGCGTTCAATCAGTAACTGGAACAGATCTTTGGCTGCCGGGTCCAGCCCTTTAAACAGCGGTAAACCGGCAGATAAGCCCGCCAGCTCAGTGGTGCCTACGCCATCCACATTCAGGCCCAGTGTCGCCATGGCGTCTTCTGCAGTATGCAGCAGGCCGAAGATACCAATAGAGCCGGTAATGGTTGTGGGTTCTGCCCAGATTTCATTGGCCGGAGCCGAGATCCAGTAACCGCCGGATGCGGCAACCGATCCCATAGAGGCGATAACCGGTTTGCCGGCCTCGCGCAGTAAACGGATTTCCTGTGCGATAACCTCTGAGGCATAAGCACTGCCGCCAGGGCTGTCAACCCGCAGTACCACGGCTTTCACCTTGTCGTCATGGCGGGCTTTACGCAGCAGGGCAGCGGTAGAGTCTCCGCCGATAGTGCCGGCTTTGGCGTGGCCATCCACGATAACACCGCGTGCCACGACCAGCGCGACTTTGTCTGTCAGCGGGTTATCAAACTGCTGTGCCGGAACAACCAGTTTTACATAGTCTTTAAAGGTAACATGGTTGTAAGTTTTGTCGTCATTTTCGCCGACGATAGCGATAAGATCACGGCGGAATGCTTCGCGGGTTTTAATGGCATCAACCAGGCCGGCGTTTACGGCATACTGGCTTAAATCACCTTCTGCCGCCTGCAGTTTTTGCAGCAGGGCGGTATAGGTTTCATCAAAGTTATCGGCAGCAAAGCCACGACGCTGGGCGACCTGTTGTTTGTAGTTACTCCACAGTGCGTTCAGCCACTCTGTATTGGCTTCTTTGGCTTCTTCCGACATATCGTTACGCAGGAACGGCTCTACGGCAGACTTGTAAGTCCCCACGCGGAAAACATGGGTGTTAATGTTCAGTTTTTCCAGCGCGTTCTTGTAGTACATAGGGTAGCTGCCATAGCCTTCCAGCAATACCGCACCCATAGGGCTTAAACTGATGTCATCAGCATAGCTTGCCAGGTAATACTGGTTCTGGCCGAAGAAACCGCCATAAGCAAACACTTTTTTACCTGCGGCTTTAAAGGCATCGATTTCATGCCCAATCAGCTGCATTTTATCCAGCGAGCCGCGCCCCAGCATAGACAAATCCAGCACCAGCGCCTGGATACGATTGTCTTTGGCGGCGGCCTGCAGCACTTTTACCACATCACGAACCAGCACTTCCGGCGCCTCTTCCTGGCCACCAAGGCTTTCGTTGATAGCGGTGGCTACCGGATCTGTCCAGCGCTTTTCTTCTACCAGATCACCGGTCAGGTTCAGTACCAGTGCAGCGGTAGCGGGTACTTTGACTTTATCGTCCCCACTGAAAAGGGCCACGCCGATAAAAACGACAATGGTGATAAACAGCAGGTTAAGGAGAATGGAGCGAAATCCGCGGTACAGTCGCGCGATCAAACCAAGTAACCGGCGGATCACGCCGGGATTTTTATCAGCCATGTAAGTTTCCTGTTTTAATATCAGATGTATTGCATATTGTTATGCTAAACAATTTGGCTGCAAAGGCTAAGTGGAATTTGTAAGTAAATGTGTAACACCCGCTAAGCTTAAGACCCAGGCTTGCTATCGGCCGGTAAAGCAGCTAAAGTCTGCCAGATCGACAGGTACGACCAGAGAGGCTGATGTGGCTTACCAAAAATTATTACAACCACTGGATTTAGGTTTCACCACGCTGAGAAACCGCGTCATTATGGGCTCGATGCATACCGGGCTGGAAGAGGAAAAACAGGGTTTTACCAAGCTGGCGGCCTTTTACGCCGAGCGCGCTAAAGGCGGCGTTGGCCTGATTATTACCGGCGGTATCAGCCCGAATTTTCGCGGCAATCTGGTGCCTTTTGGCAGCCAGCTCAGTTTCTGGTGGCAAACCGGTAAACATAAACAGGTAACGGCTGCGGTACACCAGCATGGTGCAAAAATCTGCTTACAGTTATTACACGCCGGCCGTTATGGTTACCACCCTTTTAGCCAGGCACCGAGCAAGCTGCAATCACCTATTACGCCGTTTAAACCTTCCGCCATGTCGGCGCGGCAGGTACGCGGCACCATAAAAGACTTTGCCCACTCAGCCCGGCTGGCCAAAAAAGCCGGTTACGACGGTGTGGAAGTGATGGGCTCTGAAGGTTACCTGATCAACCAGTTTATCTGCGCCCGTACCAATCAGCGGCAGGATGAATGGGGCGGCAGTTTTGAACAGCGCTGCCGCTTTGCCATTGAAACAGTAAAAGCCGTGCGCCAGGCCTGTGGTAATGACTTTATTATTATTTACCGCCTGCTCGGTC
>CAZEGA010000007.1:603-5784 GCA_964511675.1 uncultured Rheinheimera sp. | reverse complement strand
CCTGTCGATGCTGGATTTGGTGGAAGATGGCAACAGCTATGATGAAGTGGTGGCCCTGGCCAAAGCGATACAAGCGGCGGGCGCAACATTAATTAATACCGGCATCGGCTGGCATGAGGCACGTGTGCCGACCATTGGCACTATGGTGCCGCGTGCCGCGTTCAGCTGGATCACCCAGCGGGTTAAAGCCGAAGTAACTATTCCGGTTATTGCCACGAACCGCATTAACGATCCGCAGGTGGCGGAGGATATTCTGGCTAACGGCCAGGCCGATATGGTGTGTATGGCCAGGCCGTTTCTGGCTGATGCCGATTTTGTTAATAAGGCAGCGGCTAATCAGGCCGGGCTGATTAATACCTGTATTGCCTGTAACCAGGCTTGTCTGGACCATGTGTTTCAGCATAAACGCGCCAGTTGCCTGGTGAATCCGCGGGCCTGCTATGAAACCGAGCTGAATTTCACCCCGGCGGCCCGGTGCAAAAAAATTGCTGTTGTCGGTGCCGGCCCGGCCGGGCTGGCCTTTAGTGTCTATGCTGCCAAGCGTGGCCATCAGGTGCATTTATTTGATAAATCACACCAGATCGGTGGCCAGTTTAATTACGCCAAACAAATTCCCGGTAAGGAAGAGTTTCACGAAACCTTGCGTTACTTTGGCCGTATGCTGGAGCTGCATGCCGTTAAACTGCATTTAAACTCCGTGCAAACAGCTGACTCACTTGCAGCCGGTGGCTTTGATGAAGTGGTGCTGGCCAGCGGTATTATTCCGCGCGATATTGGCCTGACCGGATCAGATCACCCTAAGGTACTGAGTTATCTGGATGTACTGCGTGATCATAAAGCGGTTGGCAAGCATGTGGCCATTATTGGTGCCGGTGGCATTGGCTTTGATGTGGCGGAGTATTTAACCGAACCGCATTCGCTGACACTGCAGCCTGATGCCTGGCTAAAAGACTGGGGTATAGATAAAGCTTACCAGGCCCGGGGCGCCTTACTGCCGGACGATTTGCCGCCACCGGCCGAGCGCAAAGTGTACCTGCTGCAGCGCAAAGCCAGCAAAGTTGGTGCTGGCCTGGGTAAAACCACCGGCTGGGTCCACCGTATCTCGTTGAAGAAAAAAGGTGTGGAAATGATTGCCGGGGTGAATTACCTGAAAGTTGACGACGATGGTCTGTGGGTGACGATTGCCGGTGAAGAGCGCTGCCTGAATGTCGATAATGTGATCATTTGTGCCGGACAGGAACCACAACGCGAGCTGCAGGCCGCACTCAGTGAGCGGGGGATCAGCAGCCATCTTATTGGTGGGGCAGATGTTGCCGCCGAGCTGGACGCCAAACGTGCTATCCGTCAGGGGGCTGAACTGGCCGCTCAGATCTGACATCTGACCAGCACCACTTTGGTGCCCGAAGCGCACCGTAACGGTGCTGTTTTCACGCTAAAGGCACCGGTTTGGTGCCTTTGTCATTGTTACGCCATATTCTGCACTTAGTTTGATGCTGCGCAATGTATTGTTCATTCGCGCCACTGGCAATTTATGCGGCCAGACTGCTATTCTGGTATCAGCTTTGCAACGCAGTAAAAAAACACACACAGCAAGCCAACAGGGAGTATCTATGTCCGGGGTATTAACGATGATCCTGGCCGGAGGAGAGGGCACGCGCCTGGCACCTCTTACCGGCATTCGAGCCAAGCCTGCAGTACCGTTTGGTGGTAACTACCGCATTATCGACTTTGTGATGAATAATTTTGTTAATTCAGACTTATTGCAAATTTTTGTGATCACCCAGTTTAAATCACATTCTTTAATGAAGCATTTAAGCCGGGCCTGGCGCGTAACCGGCCTGACCAACCGTTTTATCGACCCTATACCCGCCCAGATGCAAACCGGTAAACACTGGTATCTGGGCACGGCTGATGCCATTTACCAGAACCTGCACCTGATCCATGGCCTGGACCCGGAGCATGTTTGCGTATTCGGTGGCGACCATATTTACAAAATGGATGTACGCCAGATGCTGGATTACCACCGGCAGAAAAGTGCCCGTTTAACGGTCGCTGCTATACCAGTGCCGGTTGAACAGGCGCACGAGTTCGGTGTCATTGAAGTGGATGCCAGCGGAAAGATGATTGGTTTTGAAGAAAAACCCAAAGCCAATCCGAAAACCATTCCCGGCCGGCCGGGTTTTGTGCTGGCTTCTATGGGCAACTATATATTTGAAGCCGCGACACTGGTCAAGGTGCTGGAAGACGATGCAAAACAGGTTGATTCCAGACATGATTTCGGCCATAACATTATTCCGGACCTGTACCCATCAGGTGATGTGTATGTTTATGATTTTTCATCAAATATCATCAGGGGCGAAAATGAACTCAGTGCCGGTTACTGGCGTGATGTTGGTACCATAGATTCATATTATGAAGCCAATATGGATTTAATTTCGGTCGAGCCGCCGTTCGATTTATACAACCGCTACTGGCCGCTGCGCGGCTATACGCCGCCGGTGCCACCGGCTAAATTTGTGCATGACGAGGCGAACCGCACCGGCCAGGCGATCAGCTCTATGGTAGCCTCAGGCTGTATTGTCAGCGGTGCTATCGTGTATCAGTCTATTCTGGGTTATAACGTGCATGTGCACAGCCATGCCTATATTGAAAAATGCGTACTGATGGGTAATAACGACATCGGGCGCGGCTGCCGCATTCGCCGTGCCATTATTGATAAAGATGTTAAGATCGCCCCCGGCACCATCATCGGCGAAGATCCTGTAGCCGATAAAGCGCGTTTTCATGTCTCTGCCAGCGGTGTGGTGGTGATCGCCAAAGGCGCAAAAATCGGTTTTGACTAACAGCATTAAAGGACAGCAAGTGCGTATTCTGTTTATTTGCAGCGAATATGAAGGCCTGATAAAAACCGGTGGTCTGGCTGATGCCTGTCGCGGTCTGGCACACAGCCTTACCGCGCAGGGGCATCAGGTTACGGTGGTGCTGCCGCGTTATGCGCCTTTGTATCAGTATCACAGCGACAGCTGGCAGTCGGTATACTTTAACCTGGCAGGACGCCGCTTTGGCTGCGCCGTGCATCAGTTAACACAGGACGGTATTGATATTGCGCTGGTTGAACACCATGATTTTTTTCAGCGCAACCGGCCGTATGATGACGGCGAGCAGGGCTACAGTGACAACCCGCTGCGTTTTGCCTTTTTTGCCAAAGCAGCGCTGGAATGGGTGCTGCAAACACAACAGCACTTTGATCTGATCCATGGCCACGACTGGCAAAGTGCGGCGACAGCGTATTATCTGAAGCGGCACTATCAGCAGTCTGCACTATGCAACGTGCCGTTTGTATTTACTATTCACAATGGTGCCTATCAGGAACGCTGTGCCGCGCACTGGCGCTTCGAGCTGGATATTGAGCCGCAGCAGCACAGCGAGCTGAATTTTCTTGCCACGGCGCTGGAGTTCGCTGACAAAATCAATACGGTAAGCAAGGGGTATCGTGACGAGCTGCTAACCGAGCCTATGGCTGCCGGGCTGTCGGCACTGTACCAGCAGCGCGCGAAGGACTTCAGCGGCATTTTAAATGGCTGTGATTACAGTATCTGGCATCCGTCAGAAGACACACATATCGCCGCGCAGTACGATGCAACAGATTTAAGCGGCAAAGCCCTGTGCAAACAGGCCGTGCAGCAGCAGTTACAGCTGGAGCCGGGCAGGGCGCCGCTGTTTGTCGCGGTAAGCCGGTTAACCGGGCAGAAAGGTTATGACTATCTTATACCCGCATTAAGCCAGTGGCTGCTGGCAACGACTGCGCAAGTGGTGATTATGGGCACAGGTGAGGCCCGCTACTGTAAAGCGCTGACACAGCTGCAACAGCAGCACCCGCAGCAATTCCGCTTTGTACACGGCTTTAGCGATGCCATGGCGCACCAGTTGGAAGCCGCCGGAGATTTCTTCTTAATGCCGTCACTGTTTGAACCCTGTGGGTTAAACCAGCTGTACAGTTTACGTTATGGCACTGTGCCGGTAGTGCGGTTGACCGGTGGTTTAAAAGACACGGTGCAACCCTGGCCAATGCGTGGTGCCACCGGTATTGGTTTTAACGCGCCGGATATCAGCGCTATGTATAACGCGCTGCAACAGGCTGAACTGCTGTACAGCAAGCATGCCAGCTATAAGCGGGTGCAGCAGAACGGTATGGCACAAAATTTCAGCTGGCAAAGTGCGTTCAGCCAGTATCTGGCGCTGTATCAGCAGGCACTGCAGCAGGTTGTGCAGTAAAACAGCACAACCTGGCGCAAAGTCAGGCAGATGGACTTGCCTTGCGATAATCTGATGTAAAGGTTACTGTTAATTTGCTAGGCTGCACAGCGCTAACTTCATTGGGGTTTTTTATGGATGCACTGACCTTATTAACCAGCCGTTATTCGTCTGCCCGTTTAACTGAACCGGCTCCCTCAGGCGAGGTGCTGGAAAACATTAAACGTGCGGCGCTGCAGGTGCCTGACCACGGCAATCTGCGGCCCTGGCGCTTTGTTATCGCTGAAGGCCGCCAGGCACTGTGCCGGTTGGGGGATATTTTTGCCGAGGCAGCAGTAGAAGATGATCCGGTCATTGCCAACGACCTGCTGGAACGCGCCCGCCAGTTACCGCTGCGCGCGCCTATGGTGATTATCTGTATTGCCAGGGCAGTAGAACATGCCAAGGTGCCGTTAACGGAGCAGCAGCACTCAGCCGCTTGCGCCGTACTGGCCATGCAGCAGGCTGCTTTTGCCCAGGGGTTCGGCGGGATCTGGCGCACCGGTGCTTACGCTCAATTGGATTTTGTGAAACAGGCACTGGCACTGGGCGAAGACGACGAAATTGTCGGTTACCTGTATCTGGGCACCCCGGCTGGCGAACCCGCCAAACGCCACACGCCGGACCCGGCCGAGTATTTTTCTTACCTTTAAACTGAATTAACATCGCCCCCCAACCAGCCGCAGGATGCTGCCGCTTGGGGGGCGAAAACTTGATTTGGCTAAATCAGCCAGGCAAAACAGGAACAGACGTTAAAACTCGGCGTTACCCGGTGTGCGCGGGAAGGCGATAACATCACGGATATTGCCAATGCCGGTGACATACGACACCAGGCGCTCAAAGCCTAAACCAAAACCACTGTGCGGTGCTGAACCAAACTTGCGTAAG
>CAZEGA010000007.1:0-593 GCA_964511675.1 uncultured Rheinheimera sp. | reverse complement strand
AGGTCGCGGTACCAGCTGTAAGCTGCTTTATCCAGCCCCAGCTCGTCCAGGCGCTTATCAAAATGCTCCAGCCGCTCTTCACGCTGGCTGCCGCCGATAATTTCACCTATGCCCGGTGCCAGTACGTCCATGGCGGCCACGGTTTTACCGTCTTCGTTCAGGCGCATGTAAAAGGCTTTAATGTCTTTCGGGTAGTTTTGCATAATAACCGGGGCGCCAATATGCTCTTCGGCGATATAACGCTCGTGCTCGGATTGTAAGTCCATACCCCATTCAACCGGGTATTCAAATTTTTTGCCGCATTTTTGCAGGATCGCTATGGCATCGGTGTAATCCATCCGCACAAACTCAGAACTGACCAGCTTTTGCAGGCGGTTGATGGCGTCGCTGTCGATACGTTCGGCAAAGAATGCCATATCATCGGCGCGTTCTGTCAGTACGGCTTTACAGACGTATTTCAGCATGTCTTCTGCCAGCTGGGCCACGTCTTTTAGCTCGGCAAAGGCCACTTCGGGTTCTATCATCCAGAACTCAGCTAAATGACGGCTGGTGTTGGAGTTTTCGGCGCGGAATGTCGGGCCGAAGGTGTAAAT
>CAZEGA010000006.1:23971-36176 GCA_964511675.1 uncultured Rheinheimera sp. | reverse complement strand
GCACGTACGGTGGTGTGAGAGGACGGCGGGAGTGATCCCGCCTCCTACTCGATCTAAATATTACCACTGATCAGTTAACGGCCGGGGTAAACTGCAGGATCAGCTGGTTATTTTTAAACAATTGCAGCTTATCGCCATTCACTTCAGCCCGGTCTGCCGACTGTAGTGAGCGGGTAAACTGCTGTTCCAGCTCGCTGCTGTCGGCGCAGAATTTACGGGTGCTGACAAGCGGTTGTACACTCAGCTGATTTGAGCGTTGCTTATAGCTGCCATTAAAGTTGTTGCAACCGGCAAAGCCATACAGCCGCTCGTTCTGATCGAAGATTACCCGCACATTAAGTTGCTGGGGGACGTAGTGGTTAGTCAGCTTTTCTGCGCGCCAGACTATGCCCTGCATTTTGCCCGGCTGGAGCTGATCCGGGCAGATTGCACCCGGCCAGAACTGCTCAAATTTATCAATAAACAGCGTATTCACCTGTTCATCCTGGCCGCGGCGGCCCACCAGGGTGGCAATAATGGCATGGCCTTTAAAACGTTCGTCCTGCTGATACTGGCGCATTACAGGTAAATGGTGCTGGGTATTGGCAACACTTAATGTGTCTGCACTGCTGCAACTGGTGAAGGTAGCCTGATTATCCTGCAGCCGGTATAGCCCGAGCATGGCCTGGCGGGTATCGAGCTTTTTAAATTCGCTGTCGCGTTGCAGCTGGTAATTCAGGTTACTGCTGATAGGCTTGCCGCTCAAATCCAGCATAGTTAGCCGGTTGTTTGACAACAGGTGGAAAGCGGGCAGAGTCTGTTGCTGGTTCACTAAATGCAGGCTGCGTTTTTCCAGCAACCAGATACCTTTGACAATAGCGACCTTGTTGCGCTCCAGGTATTCCTGCCGGGCTTCAAAGCGGCCGTCACGATATAAATTAAGCTGATAACTGATCCCCGGACAATCCGCACAGGGCAAAGTGCCGCTGAATGTCATATCGGTATCAATAAAAATATGTTCAAAATCGGTTGCTACGGCCTGAGCAACATCAGAATCTTCTACCACGACCTCTTCCGGCTGGCTGGGCGCTGTGGGTACTGGTGGCATCAGCTGGGTTTCTGCTGCAGTGTGTCGGTCAGACGGTAACTGGCTGCAGGCCGACAATAACAGGGCTGTGCTTATGAGCAGGCGCTTTTTCATCTGGGGTCCCGGGTAAAGGTTTTCGCTATTATATCGGAATTCAGCGGTGGCATTAACAGCTATTTGTGTATGCCGGTAAAACGGTTAATGGCCTGTTGCACTGCTTGTGCAGCCCGGCCGGGGTGTTCCTGCATAAAGCAATGTCCGCCTTTGGCTTGTTCGACACTGATGGCGGGGTTGCGGTTTTGCCATTTTGCCAGCGCCTTGCCGATAAAATCGTAACTTTTATCACCGTAGATCACATGCACCGGCGGGCAGGGCGTGGCCAGCTGTTGCCACAGTTTATCCGGGTAGGACGCGAAAATATCCGCCTCACGCTGGGGCTGGCATTTTAACGTTAAGCCCTGCTCAGTGGGTTTTAACGCATGATCTATATAGGCTGCCAGCGCATCCGGGTGCCAGTTGGCAAACATACCACGGTTGTTAAGGTAGTTCAGTGCCGTGTCGCGATCAGGCCAGTGCTGGCGCCGGCGCAGCGCAGCCTTGGCCAGCGGGTTTTTATGGTACAGCCGTACACTGCTCAGTGTGCTCATCACGGCAATCATTGCCGGGGTAAATAATACCGGGTCCAGTAATACGGCTGCATTGAACACGTTGCGACCAGAGGTATGAATAAGAGCCGTTAGTACACCGCCGAAGCTGTGGCCGACACCGTATACCGCAACATCGCCGTAGAGTGGCTGATGCGCCAGCCAGGCCGCTACCGCCAGTTCGGCACTTTTATTCCAGCCAACAAAGGGGCCGCCATGATCACTGTCGCCATGGCCCTGGGCATCGGATAAAAATAAGTCAAAATCATCAGCTAAACATTGCAGCATCGGCTGATACATACGGCTGCAGTAACCATTACCATGCAATAAATGCAGCACCGGCTTGCCGCGTACGGCAGTTCGATAGCCGCGCAGGGTAAAACCCGCCGGGGTGTGATAAGACCATGGGATTAACTGCAACACTGACTCCTCAGGCAATAAAAACGGCATTAAAGTGCCACGACTGGCCGCTACAGACAAGAGCTGGCCGTTTATTTTGTCCCAAATAACTTATCACCGGCATCGCCCAGGCCCGGCAGGATATAGCCGTGCTCGTTCAGGCAGTGGTCGATGGCTGCAGTGTACAGCTCAATATCAGGGTGCGCCTGCTCCAGTGCTCTGATCCCCTCCGGTGCGGCAACCAGTACCAGGGCTTTAATCTGTTTTGCCCCCTGTTGCTTTAACAGATCTATAGTTGCGATCAATGAACCACCGGTAGCCAGCATAGGATCTACCACTATCGCCAGGCGTTGCTCCAGCCCGGACGCCAGCTTCTGAAAATAGGGCACGGGTTGCAGTGTTTGCTCATCACGGTAAATGCCGACAACGCTGATGCGGGCGCTGGGCAGCAGTTCAAGTACGCCGTCGAGCATACCTAGGCCGGCACGCAGGATGGGCACTATGGTGACCTTTTTACCCTGGATTTGCTCTATGGCTACCGGGCCACTCCAGCTGTTTATCGTGACGGTTTCGGTAGCCAGATCCTGGGTCGCTTCATAAGTCAGCAGGCTGCCGAGCTCAGCTGCCAGCTGGCGAAACTGTCTGGTGCTGATGTCTGCGGCGCGTAGCAGGCCGATTTTATGTTTGACCAGCGGGTGGGTAACGTTAACCAGTTTCATATTGTTATTCCTCATTTTTATCGCAACTAAGCATAACGCAATCGGCTTTTACTTGCAGTTTGGCCTCAGACATAATACAAACCACTGCAAGGTAATAATAATGAACAAAACGGGATTTCTGATGCAATGGTTAACATTACCGCTGTTAATGGTGTTAGGTGGGCTGCTTGGGGGCATGGGTGTGAGTGAAGCAAAACAACTGGAGCTGGAGCGCTTGTTTGCAGATCCGGCGCTTAACGGCACTACGCCGCGATCACTTACCATGGCGCCTGACGGTAGCCGGGTAAGCTACCTTAAAGGCAAGGCGGCAGATGCCAACCGGCTGGATTTATGGGAATACCATATCGGTGACGGCCAGCACCGTTTGCTGGTTGATGCCGATCAACTGCTCAGCGGTGCTGAAATCTTATCCGACGAAGAGAAAGCCCGCCGTGAGCGGATGCGGTTATTTGCTTCGGGCATTATCAGTTACAGCTGGTCAAAAAACAGCGATGCGTTGTTGTTTCCATTAAACGGCGATTTGTACTACTACGAATTAACAGGCAAAACCGCAAAAAAACTGACCAACAGCAGTGCTTTTGAAACCGATGCCACTATCTCGCCGACTGGCCGCTATGTGGCTTTTATCCGTGAGCAAAACCTGTTTGTGCTGCACATTGCCACTGGCAAGGAAACGCAGTTAACCTTTGATGGCGGCGGCCCGGTTAAAAACGGTATGGCCGAATTTGTTGCCCAGGAAGAAATGGGCCGGATGACGGGCTACTGGTGGGCGCCGGACGACAGTAAAATTGCGTTTACCCGTACAGACGAAAGCGCTGTAGCCGAGGTGGTGCGTAATGAAATTTATGCTGATGAGATTAAACTGTTTAATCAACGTTACCCTTACACCGGTACCGCTAACGCCAGCATTCAGCTGGGAGTGGTCAGCCTGGAAGATGGCAGCGTAAGCTGGCTGCCGCATGGTGATAATGACGATATTTATATTCCCCGCGTAACCTGGACGAAAAACGCCCGTTATTTAAGTTACCAGTGGCAAAGCCGTAACCAGCAGCAACTGGAGTTGCGGCTGGCAGATTTAAGCAGCAATCAGCAAACCGTATTGCTAAAAGAAACCAGCAATACCTGGCTTAACCTGCATGATGATGTGCATTTTTTTGATAATGAGCAGGGCTTTATCTGGGCGTCAGAGCGGGATGGTTACAAACACCTGTATTATTTCGACTTTAACGGCAAACTGCTGCGCCAGTTGACGTCAGGCGACTGGATTGTCGATGAACTGGACGCCGTGAACGAAACACAGGGCCTGGTGTATTTTACCGGCCGTAAGGATTCTGTGCTGGAGCGGCATTTATATCAGGTCAGCTTAAAAGATGGCGCAATAAAACGCCTTACTGAAGCGGGCTTTGATCATGCGTTGGTCATGGCGAAAGATGCCAGCAGTTTTATCGACAGTTATTCTAATGTCAGTACACCACCTAAGGTTGCATTGCGTAACCTTAACGGTGAAATACTGACCTGGCTGGAGCAGAATGAGACGGATGCGAAGCATCCGCTGACACCTTATCTGGCAGCATTACAGGCGCCACGTTTTGGCAGCCTTAAAGCGGCGGATGGCCAGACGTTACACTACCGTATGTTTGCCCCCGCACAGTTACAAAGCGGCAAACAGTATCCTGTAGTGGTAAGCGTTTATGGCGGCCCGCATGCCCAGCGGGTAACCAATAGCTGGAGCGCACGCGATCTGTATCTGCATTATCTGGTGCAACAGGGCTACCTGGTGTTTCAGCTGGATAACCGGGGGTCTTATAACCGTGGTAAAGCCTTTGAAGATCCTATTTACCTGAAGTTAGGCGAGGTGGAATTACAGGATCAGATCCGAGGCGTAGAGTACCTGCGCAGCCTGCCCTATGTCGATGCCAATAAAGTGGCGATTTATGGCCACAGTTACGGTGGCTATATGGCGATAATGGCGATGTTTAAAGCCGGTGATTATTTTAGCGCCGGGGTATCGGGGGCACCGGTTACTGACTGGGCCCTGTATGATACCCACTATACCGAGCGTTACCTGGGCCACCCCGGGCAAAACGCCCAGGGCTATACCGACAGTGCTGTTTTCCCTTATGCCGATGGGCTGAAAGGTAATTTACTGATTTATCATGGTATGGCCGACGACAATGTGCTGTTTACCCACAGTACTAAGCTGTATAAGCAACTGCAGGATAAAGGGCTGCTGTTTGACATGATGAACTACCCGGGCAGCAAACACTCGATGTTTGGCCAGCCGGTACAGACCCATTTGCACAAATCTATTACGCAGTTTTTTGACCGGCACCTGAAATAAATTAACGGGCCGGCGACACATGGCCGGCCTGGCAGTTCAGGGCTTGCCCTGCAGATAATAACTGACCTGGGCTCTGGGATTCAGGTATTCCGCAATATGTTGCGGTAACGCCTGGATCTTCAGCACCTTGCTTATACTCAGGATATCGGCTTGCAGTGTCAGCACCGGCGCTTCCAGTCTGGGGACATCGGCATCATAGATCATTACATTTGGGCACAGTAGGCTTTCGCTGTTTACCGACATGACGATACCGATACGCTGATCTGACAGTTGCACTATGGTACCCGGCGGGTATACCCCCATCATCTTTATTAACACTTTCATTTCCAGCTCAGGTAATTTACCTTTCATGCTGCGGTACATATAGGACAGGGCATGGTGCGGCGAGCGGGCTTTGCTGATATCCAGCGGGTGACACAGGTTATCGAAGGTATTTACCACACAAACAATACGCGCCAGCTTGTCCAGTTGGGCCTCTTTTAAGCCCTTGGGGTAACCGGACCCGTCAATCAGTTCATGATGTTGTTCAATAATGGGCCAGGCTGCCAGGGGAAAGGTATCGGTTAATCCTACCAGCTCCACGCCGTATTTGGTGTGCAGTTTCAGCAGGTTCTCTTCCGGTGTGGTCAATGCTGTGGTTTTACGTAAGATCTGGCTGGGTATTTTCAGCTTGCCAATATCATGAAACAGCGCGCCCATACCGACAGCTTTTATTTCACCGGCTGACAGCTTAAGGTTCTTTGCCAGCATCATCGACAAGGTGGCAACGTTCAGCGCATGGTAATACAGGCCTTCCTGCTCTTTATTGGCCGCGGAAATCAGGTGCAGTATCAACGAATCGGCACTCAGCAGCACATCTGCTATCGCGCCTATCAGGCTGCTGGCATCTTCAACAGCATTTAGCGGCCTGCCATTAATCTTACTCATCAGCGCTTTTACCTGAATAAGTGACTGGGCAAAGGCTTTTTCGGTTTTCTGAATATCGCGCCGGTTGGCTTTGGCCTGCTCGATGCGCTGCATTTTTTCCTGTTGCATCTTCACCTGGGCTTCACTGGCGGCCATATTAAAACTGGCCTGGTCATCTTCACTCAATTCAGGTGGCGGTGCTATTTTTTTACTTTTTTCCGGATAAAACAGCACATGATCCAAATTCAGCGAGCGGATGATTTGCAGTTGTTGGCTGGTTTCGATAATCATATTGCCGGATAGAAAAGGATGCTTCATCCAGCTGCCGGGCAGCTTTACCGCGTATCCCAGTTTTAGTTCAGCAGGTTTGATTTTTAATACAGACAACCAGAACTCCAGACAGCAGAAAATGACGACTTAGCTTAGTGTAAGCGCCTCAGATAACAATACCAATGATACAGAACAAAAAAGACCAGCTCATTCGTCAGGATACTCAGGTACGACCAGTAGACGATTTCTTGCTTGACAGTTTATATATTCAAACGTACATTTCAAACAGTTGTTTAAATGATGGCCGGGTTGAGCAAATATGGCAAGTAAACATGGCAAGTAAACAAAGTACCCAACATAAAATCCTTGATGCGGCACAAAGCCTGTTTGCTGAAACCGGTTTTAATGACACCTCGCTGCGGCAAATCACCAGCCTGGCAGAAGTGAACCTGGCATCGGTGAATTACCATTTTGGCTCGAAAAAAGAACTTATCCAGGCGGTGCTGCAACGTTATCTGCTGGGGTTGATGCCCAGGCTGGATCAAGAGTTTACCCGCCTGCTAGCCGCGCAGCAGCCAAACGATATCGGCCAGGTGTTGTCTGTGTTTGTCAAACCCCTGCTGGAGCTGAATAAAGTGCACCACAATGGCACCCGTATCTTTTTGCAGTTGCTGGGGCGGGGGTATACCGATGTGCAGGGTCATCTGCGCTGGTTTTTTAACCATCATTATGGCCGGGTGCTGGATAAACTGGTGCTGCTGGTACAGCAGGCCTGCCCGTTACTGCCACCGGGTGAGCTGTTCTGGCGTTTGCATTTTTCGCTGGGTACTGTGGTATTTACCATGGCGTCTAACGAAGCGCTGGCCGAAATCGCTGAAGCTGATTTTAATGAAAAAGTCGATATTGAAGGCGTGATCCTAAGATTGCTGCCATATTTATCCGCAGCAATCGCTGCACCTGTACTCTCAATAGCTCAACTCAGTCAAACTGCGCCTTTAGCGGCCGGTGAAGGAAGGTAATATGTTAGTTTTGTTAATACTGGTCGTTGCCCTGGCGGTGATCTTTGGTGTGGCCGATATCCGCCGTAATTTGGTTACTAAGCCAATTTTCGCTGTGTTTAAGCGAATTTTGCCGCCGTTGTCGGACACTGAGCGCGAAGCTATGGAGGCCGGCGATGTCTGGTGGGATGGCGAGCTGTTTAAAGGTAAGCCAGACTGGCAAAAGCTGCACAGCTTGCCGAAAGCGGAGCTGAATGCTGACGAGCAGGCGTTTATGGATAATCAGGTAGAAACCCTGCTGAAAATGCTGGATGACTACAAGATTGTGCAGGAGCAGCGCGATTTGCCCACAGAGGTATGGGACTTCTTAAAACGCGAAGGTTTCTTTGCGATGATTATTCCTAAAACCTATGGTGGCCGTGAGTTTTCGGCTATTGCCAACTCGACCATAGTGTCGCGTATCGCCACCCGCAGCTTAACGGCAGCGGTAACGGTGATGGTACCGAACTCGTTAGGCCCAGGTGAGCTGTTAATGCATTATGGTACGGCGCAGCAGAAAGATTTCTGGCTGCCTAATCTGGCGAATGGTACGGATGTGCCGTGTTTTGCTCTGACCGGCCCTGAGGCCGGCTCTGACGCCGGCGGTATCCCGGATACCGGTATTATCTGTAAAGGTGAGTTTGACGGTAAAGAAGTCGTCGGTATCCGGCTGAACTGGGATAAGCGTTATATCACGCTGGCACCGGTGGCCACGGTACTGGGTCTGGCATTCAAGCTGTACGATCCGGACAGTTTACTGGGTGATAAAGCAGAGTTGGGTATTACCTGTGCGCTGATCCCCACCAGCCATAAAGGGGTGCAGATTGGTGACCGGCATTTTCCGATGAATATGGCGTTTATGAACGGCACCACCTACGGTAAAGACGTATTTATACCGCTGGACTGGATTATCGGCGGGCCAGACTATGCCGGCCGTGGCTGGCGCATGCTGGTGGAGTGTTTGTCAGCCGGTCGTGGTATCAGCTTACCGGCACTGGCTACGGCCACCGGCCACCTGGCTGCCCGCATGACAGGGGCTTATGGTTATGTGCGCCAGCAGTTTGGGATGTCTATCGGTAAGTTTGAAGGGGTACAGGAGTCGCTGGCGCGTATTGGCGGCTTTACCTATAGCCTGGAAGCGCTGCGGGTAATGACCGCCGGTGCCATCGACATGAATTTAAGCCCGGGCGTGGTAACGGCAATTGCCAAGTACCATATGACGGAGATGTCGCGCACGCTGATGAACGATGCGTTTGATATCCATGCCGGCCGTGCCATTCAGGTAGGCCCGAAAAACTACCTGGCGCATGGCTATATGGGTATTCCTATTTCTATTACCGTGGAAGGCGCCAATATTTTAACCCGCAACCTGATGATTTTCGGTCAGGGCGCCACCCGCTGCCATCCGTATGTACTGGCCGAGCTGGAAGCGGCGGCCAACCCGGATGCAGAAGCGGGCTTAAAGCAGTTCGACGGCTTGCTGCTGAAACACATTGGCTTTGCTATCGGTAATACTTTCGGTGCCTTGTGGCAGGGCCTGACAGCAGCTGCCTTTAACAATGCGCCGGTATCAGGTGAAACCGCTAAGTACTACAAGCAGCTAAGCCGTATGAGCCGTGCCCTGGCATTAAGTGCTGATGTCTCAATGCTGATACTAGGCGGCGAGTTAAAACGCCGCGAAATGCTGTCGGCGCGCTTGGGCGATGTGTTAAGCCAGCTGTATATTGCCTCTGCGGTACTGAAGTTTTATGAGGACAATGGCCGTCAGCAGTGCGATCTGCCGTTTGTACATTACAGCCTGCAGCGGGCACTGTCTGAGATTGGCCGGGCCTTTGACGGTTTCTTTGCCAACTTCCCGAACCGTATCGTGGCACGTGTGCTGCGCACCCTGGTATTCCCGTTCGGCATCGGTTACAAGCTGCCAGATGATAATACTGCCATCCAGATCTGCGAAGCCATGTCAAAACCCGGCGTAGTGCGCGACCGCTTAACTCACCTGTGCTATATCGGTGAGGGCGAAAATGACCCGACAGGTTTAATGGAAAGTGCCTTTGTCGCCATGCATAATGCACAGCCGCTGATGAAAAAGATATATCAGGCGCAGCGCGAGGGCCGGCTGCCACGTAAGTTACCGCTGGTGCAAACCATTGAACTGGCACAAAATGCCGGCGTAATTAGCCAGGCAGAAGCTGAACAGTTAATAAAGATGAACGCACTGCGCTTTAGTGCCATCAGTGTTGACAGCTTTACTGCCGGTACGCTGGAAGCGATGGCCGTTAAGCCCGCTGACGCGGCTTAAACAACTTGCTACACTGAACAGCGCTGGCACGCCTTAAGCTTGCCAGCGTTTTTTTATTTTGGAGAGCTTATGTCAAATCAGATTAGCCTGCGCTTAGCCACAGAGCAGGACATACCCACCATACTGGCGTTTATCCAGGGCTTGGCAGAATATGAAAAACTGGCCGACCAGGTGGTCGCCAGCGAAGAGAAACTGCATGCGACCTTGTTTGGCAGCAAACCCTACGCCGAAGTGGTAATAGCAGAGTACCAGCAGCAGGCTGCAGGTTTTGCACTCTTCTTTCATAACTATTCCACCTTTTTGGCCAAACCCGGCATTTATCTGGAAGACCTGTTTGTGCTGCCGCAGTGTCGTGGGCATGGCATCGGCAAGGTCTTGTTAAGTTATCTGGCCAAACTGGCGGTAGAGCGTGACTGCGGCCGGCTGGAATGGTCGGTGCTGGACTGGAACCAGAGCGCAATTGATTTTTACCAGGCGCAGGGCGCCACCATGTTGCACGACTGGCGCATTAACCGGGTTACAGGCGACAAGTTAACGCAGCTGGCGCGGCAATTTAACGGCTAATCAGGGCAAGCGCCGGTAAAATACTGCATGACGTGTGGAAACTCACCTAACTCAGGCTAAGCTAAGTAGAGTTATTTTACTGATACTTTATAGCCTGAAAGATTACGGGGTTCCGGATGAAACGTTTAAAGGCGCTGGCAGATAAACCTATTATTGGTGGGGTGGTAAAAAAAGCGATGGCGTCACTGGCCAGCAATGACGCCAAAACCATTTCAGAGCATTTTTCGCAGTACCTGAAACCACAAATTGCCGATACAGAACAGCTTAAACACGAAGTGTACAAATTGCGCCACAACGTCTATTGTGAAGAGCTGCATTTTGAAGATGTAAAAGAAACCTATGAAGAGCGTGACACCTTTGACAGCAGGGCCATTCATTGTTTTGTCAGGCACATCAGCTCAAATAATCTGGCCGGGACAGTACGGCTTATCACTTCTGCACGGGAAGATGAATTATTACCCATAGAGCAATTTTGCTCTCATGCGTTAACGGACCCTGATATTTCACCGATGAAATATGGCCGGCATGAAATTTGCGAAATTTCCAGGCTGGCTGTGCCGGCGGTATTCAGAAAGCGCGAAATCGACAAATATGCCGGTGCTGCAACCGGTGCGATTAACGAGCAGGTGTTTTCGCCAACAGAATTGCGCTGTTTCCCTTATATTGCCATATGCCTGTATCTTTCTGCAGCGGCCATGTCTTATAAAACCAGACGTTTTCATGTCTTTGTTATGATGGAGCCCAGGCTGGCCAGAAGTTTAAACTTTGTCGGGATTATGTTTAAACAGCTGGGCCAGCCGATAGAGTTTCACGGCAAACGGGCACCGTATTATATTGATGCCAGAGAGCTGAAAAAAACGCTCAGTTCTGGCTATCTGAAGCTGCTGCAGGCAGTAGAGCGCGATTTGTTTGCCACTAACTCAACGACGATGTCACAGCAACCGCCTTTTATTATAAAAGATCCGATTTTTGTTGGCTGATATGAAACATTAGCTGGTCAGATGGACAGTAAAGCCCAATGGATACTACTTCGAAGCTTTTTAATCAGATACGCGCCAGGCTTAGCGACAGTAGTCAGTTACTGACATCTGCTGCTGAATTACAACCTTATCAGCTGAACTGCGAGGGGGCGGATGTTGTACTGCGGGCAGCGATAAAAATAGCCGTAGTAGCCGATATTAAAGCGATATTGTTACTGGCGAATGAACTGGCGCATACCGATCAGGCCTTTTCAGTACATCCAATCAGTACTGGTCATAACTGGGGTTATAATTCGGCACTACCAAATGATGTTGCAGCAGTATTGCTGGATTTGGGGCAGTTAACCAATATCACGATAGAGGATGCCTGTGCAGGTCTGGTTACGGTAGAGCCCGGCGTAACGCAACAGCAACTGCGGGATTTTCTCGATCAGCATAACCTACCTTTTATGGTGCCTGCTACTGGTGCTGGTCCGGGTTGCAGTATTCTGGCCAATGCGCTGGAGCGGGGCTACGGTATTACTCCTTATACCGATCATTTTGCGGCGGTCAACAGCATAAAAGGTTTACTGGCTGATGGCAGCCCCGTTCAGTCAGCAGTGACGGAACTTGACGGCAGCGGCCAGGATTTTATTGATAAAACGTACAAGTACGGTGTAGGACCTTATCTGGATGGCTTATGGACACAAAGTAACCTTGCTATTGTAACGGCCATAACCTTGCGTTTAAAAGCTGAACCCGAAGCTTTTGCAGCTTTTTATCTGCAATTTGCTAATGATAATGACCTGGAACTGGCGCAAAACGTAGTATTCAATATTTTACAGAAACTGGAAGGTGTTGTCGGTTCTGTAAATATTATGGACCAGCGTCGGGTAGCGGCCATGATGGCAGATAACCCAAATGGTGCCGGGGTGCACCAGGTTATGAGCGCTGCGCAGGTACAGCGTATTGCTAAAGATTACGACATCCCAGCCTGGACT
>CAZEGA010000006.1:0-23961 GCA_964511675.1 uncultured Rheinheimera sp. | reverse complement strand
GGAACTTTATATGGGCAGAAAACAGTAGTCCGGGCGGCTAAAGCCGAGGTTAAACGTTTTGTTGCGGGCCAAGCAAAGAAAATAATTTTTTCAAATAGCCTAGTAATACAGCTTGGCCGGAAAATCACTCAGCTACTGCCTGAGCAGTGGCTGGCTAAACCCAGGAAAATGCTGGCGTCATTAGATGCAGGCATGGAGATTATGCGTGGCATTCCGAATCAGGTGGCATTACCGCTGGCCTATTGGCGCAACCCCAGAATAAAACCTGATAAGCATCGTGCGATGAACCCGGCTGCCGATGGTTGTGGTTTGTTATGGTACGCACCGCTGATACCGATGCAGCCACAGACTATGCGGCGCTTTATTGAGCATGTACGACATATTTGCCCGCAATATGGTATTGAACCTATGATTACCTTTACCAACTTGCGGCACGATACGGTAGACAGCACCATTCCGATTGTATTTGATCGGCAAAATCCGCTGGCTGTCGAACAGGCCAGCCAATGCCTGGCAGCTCTGGTTGAGCAAGGTTTGCAACAGGGTTGGGTGCCATACCGGTTAAATCTGATGCAACAGCAACACCTGCTTGATGCTGACGCACCGTTCTGGCGTACTGTCAGCAAACTTAAAGCCGCACTGGACCCTTACAACATTATCAGCCCTGGCCGTTACCAGCCAGCCGCTACTCCTGCCACTGATAAACAACAGTAATAATGATGTTGAGCCGCAGTAATGTCAGCTATTTTTACAATGCTTAAGCAAAGCGGTAGTATCCATATAAAAAATTTTTATAAATTATATAGTTATATTTTTGGCGCAAAGTATGCTTTCTAATGACATGTCATTCATGGAATGAACAATACTGGGAGAGAGGATATGAAGAATTTGACATGCAAAACACAGCTTAAACCGTTAATTACGGCATTATTGCTGGGAGTGGCATTTCAGGCCAACGCTGCCTTAATTACCTTTGATGGCCAGGCCGCAGATGATAACTCGGTGGAAACCTCAGCTGAAGTACCGGATTGGGCCTGGATCGATGAGGATGGCAACTCTGTTAATTATGTTAGCAATATTATTGATCCTAGCTCTAGATTTTTTATTGAAACTTTTGACAGGGCTACGCAAAACCCATTTCTTCCAGGCGGGCAATTCAGTCAACTTCCGGGTGGCCAATACGTAAGTATTCCTGGTGAGCTGGAAGTGCAGAATACGGGCTGTGGTGTGAACTCCTGGGGGGCATTAGAGATTGGAGGTGCAGGTGGCTTTGGTGTTCAGAAGGGAAATACGGAGGATGCAGCACACAATGAGGCAAATGAGACCTGTTTTGCTTATGCGCCAATGTACGGTGGCGTAGATGCCGATATTTTGATTGATTATACTGGTTTTATTGCAGCTCAGAATCCGGGTGATTATATCGCCTACCTGGGTATTTATTATGGCAGTATTGATCACTATAATGCCTTGGAGTTTGGTAATTTTAATGAGTTTAATGAGTTTGTCGCTATAGATTTTATGTTTGATAATAGTCTCACTAACCGCCTTACCGGGACTATGCTCATTAATCTTCTCAGCCTGGAACCAGGTAACCGAGCAGCTTCAAACATATATGTTAATATTGAATTTGATCCGAGCGAGAAATTTACCGCATTTCGAATGATTAACCATACTAGCAGAGCATTGGAAGTGGATAATGTTGTGGTGGGTTTTGCCTCTGTAGTTCATGTGCCAGAACCTGCTACGCTGGCTATCTTTGGTTTAGGCCTGCTTGGTATGGGGCTGCGAGCCAGAAACCGCAAAGCTGCTGCTCTGTAGTATTTAAAACTGTTTGTTATAAAAATCTGGCGCTCAAAGCGCCAGATTTTTTATGTCTGCCAGCCTAGTTTACACTTACTTATACACAATCAACTATCATGCCTAATATCCTGGCAGAAAAGGGGACACAAACCTTTTTACGGGCATAGGCTATCGATTAAACCTCATTGTCTGATTGCCTCGCTGCATATGCCTGAGGACGTCTATCGGATCATTGGAGTAGAACGGCCTGTGATGGGCCATAATACCGCTGCTGCTATTTATCTTTCAGCAGAGCAAGCTATAGCATACAGCAACATTCATATCATCAATCCTGCCAGAGGGGGCTATCCGGTAACGAGTTTATCCCCTTTATATAAAATTGCAGCCAACCTTTCTCTCCTGGCAAAGCAACCTGGCCGAGCTTGAAAGTGAATTGCTGTCATGAATTTGTTTGATCTGTACGTGGATAAAACTAAGCATTCAGAATTGGCTGAATTATTTAACTTCGCATCGTGTTTAAGGCTGGGATGAAATGCCCCCCCGGTCGGGCTGGAAAACGGCTGATGGCGTACCTGCCAAACCGTGGCGACATCGTGCATCTTGAACTTGACCCGTCTACCGGTCAGGAGATGAAAGGCCCGCACTTCGGCCTTGTACTGAGCAGAAAGGTCTTTAACCAATAAGAGCTGGCGATGATTTGCCCTATTTCACAGGGAGCTGCCGCCGTTGCCCGCAGCTACGGCACTGTGGTTACGCTGATGGGGGCTGGCACCGACACTCAGGGCGCAGTGCATTGCCACCAATTGAAATCACTGGACTGGCGGGTGCGGAATATACACCTGAAAGAGACAGTACCACAGTACATCGTCGATGAAGCCCTGGCCAGAATTGAAGCCATCTTGTTTGAATAAGGGATCGTTCCCAATAAAAATGCCAGTTGCTAAGACTGGCATTATTTATTACTGCGTATTCCCACGTATAAAAGGGGTGCGTCCCCAATAAATACAAGTGCTTCCTGTTCAGCCTCTGAAAGGACTGTCAGTCGTTCGCTCTTGGCGATCTGCATGTTACACTGGCGCTCTCAGGTACTGGTACAGCGTTTCTCGGCTGATACCGAATTCGCGGGCAAGCGTGGTTTTCTTTTCACCAGCGGCGACCCGTTGCCGTAGCACTGCAATTTCAGGAGTAGAAAGCGATTTTTTACGGCCACGATAAGCGCCGCGCTGTTTCGCCAAAGCGATCCCTTCGCGTTGACGTTCCTTGATCAAAGCGCGTTCGAACTCAGCGAATGCGCCCATAACAGACAGCATCAAATTTGCCATTGGTGAATCTTCGCCGGTGAAACACAGATGTTCCTTAATGAATTCGATATGTACACCGCGTTGTGTCAATGTTTGAACAATGCGACGTAAATCGTCGAGATTACGCGCCAAACGATCCATGCTATGCACAATGACTATATCGCCAATGCGGGCGAAATTCATCAGTGCTTCCAATTGCGGTCGCTTCACATCCTTACCTGATGCCTTGTCAGTAAAAGTGCGGTCAACCTGGATGCTTTCCAGTTGCCGTTCCGGGTTCTGGTCGAACGTACTGACCCGGACATATCCAATGCGCTGTCCTTTCATAGTGCCTTACCGTACACTGACCAGCATGTTTTCAATCAGGCGGATCATTGTTTCCTTTTGCTCCGGTGCTGATTCGGCGACAAGTAGTGCCAATGCTGCAAGGCCTATATCGTTGATAATCGGCTGCCCATCCCGTATCAGTGCATTATTGCGGTTCAGGAAATCAACGAACAGGAAAGCACCGGTGCGCTTGTTACCATTGGCGAAATTGTGTACCACGTTTGGAGTTGACACGGTAGCCGACAGAAATGATGGCATCCAGGTTGTAGAATTTCACTGGTTTGTCCGAATTAGCAATGTGCAAATATTGCACATTGCTTTCTTCAATGAGTTCGCCGGACTGGAAGATGTTGCGAAGATGCTTCGTAATTACGGAACGCTCTCGCTCAAACAGTTCAGCCATCTGTTCCTGAGTCAGCCAAAGGCTATCACCTTCAAGACGAACGGTAACAAGCCCACTATCTGCCGGTTCATAAATGATTATTTTACTCATGCACTTAATCCCCTGAAAATGTCAGGAAAGACTCTATTACCTATTGTGGAGTGTGTCAATAAATACTGATTAAAGCCCTATCCTGACGTTTTTGCACAAGGGATCTGACATCAGGATAGGGTATAATTCAACTTTACAGAATTGAAGCCATCTTGTTTGAACACCCCTTTTAGCTAACCAAGCAATGCACGCGACAAGCGCGTGATTGCGGCGTTATGTTTCCGGCAGCGCCGAGACCAAACCGAGATGATCGACAAATGGAATGAAGTCACGATCAATGAAGAGCAATGGCATTCTGCGTTCTATACAGAAAGTGGCGATAATGACATCCGTTGTTTTACGGATGGTGATTCCTTTTTTGCGGAGTGTACGATAATTTTCAGCGCACTTTTCAGGCATGCCTTTGCCGAACATTTCAAGTCGGCCCAGCGTAAGCAGTGTCTGTTTGGTCAAACGATACTCGCGGTCGTCCCGGATACCCTGGAGAATTTCGAGGAAAATCAAATCACCCATGGCAACAGTCCCTTCGACGATTCCGGCATCAAGAGTATCTGTATGTTGGTTCTGAATGCCGTTGAGATAGTCGATCCAAACGCTGGTATCGACCAGTATCATTTGCCGCCCCGCATTTCATCCAGATCGCCTTCCCACTTGATCCGGCCGCGCAGCTTTCGAATATCCTGCTGTTGGCTGCGCAGGAGAAGCAATTTAAGTCCTTGTTCTACAGCTTCTTTTTTGGTGGTATATCCAGACGCTTTGAGGACATCAGCCATCAGTTTATCGTCTATGACAATGTTGGTTCTCATAAATCACCTGTGTGTATGCGTGCTAACATCGTACACACTTTATCATGGGCAAAGAAACATAACAATCGGCTGTAGTGTATAAAAGAGGACTGGGGGGGCCAAAAAAATGCCAGTCGCTAAGACTGGCATTCGTTACTAAAGTTTAAGTTAAGCTGATAGTTGGGCTTTGCTGCGGCGACGAGAAGCACCGGCTAAACCTAATAAACCTAAACCCAGAATGGCGATAGAAGCAGGCTCGGGGATGGTGTTGCCAAACACACGGCCATTGCCTGAAGAGGCAGATAGACCGCCCGGAGCAAACGCTGCATCACCGGCATAATATAGCTCTTGAGGGGCAAAGTTATTTGCAGCAAGACCGCCAACTATATTAAAGGTCGCTTCAACAGCACCTTGTACTAAGTTGCCCGATGTAAAAAATAACTGGCTGAATTCTAAATCCAACCAAATCTGAGGACTAACTGCATTCAGTGGGTTGCCACTACCAATTGGCAAGGCAAAATCAGGTGTAGCATCAACATAAATACGGGCCCAAGCATTATTAATATTAAATGTTTGATCATTATTTAAACCAATGCCACCGAAAGCAAAAGTCAGCTCGCAACCAGGGCAAAAACTACCTACACCACCGCCGGTAGGAGATGAGGTAAGCACGCTTTTTAAAGGGTCATTGACACGGTAAAACTCGCCAACACCACTTAAAAAATAGCCTGTTGCTGCATTTGTTCCTGTCAAGCCGCCGAAGATACTTGATGCAGCAGTGCGATCACCATAGCTGTCTAAAGTATCAATATTGTCAAGTGTCTGACTGAACCACTGAGTAAAATTAAACTGGCCAATGAAGTCAAATTCTATTGCAGGCACTTCACCATCTGTCCAGTCAGGGTCCCACACTACCCCACCAACATTAATTTCTGCCGCATTGGCAGTAAAGCCTGACAGCGCGATAACGGTGGCTCCTGCCAGTGTTGTTAAATATTTCATAAATGCTCCTTGTTAAACACGTAAATTTACTGCGATGCTATTTCCTGTTTTTAGATAGCATGTTTTGTGCCAGAGTTTTTTGATAATTAAATGCCTTATAAATTATAGCGTTATGGTTTCTTCTGGCGCCGCTATTGATGCAGGCGTAAAGTATTCTGACACCTTATTAGCGTTGTACTAAGTTTAACAAGCGGGTTTTATGTGCCTGATTATCGCGTTCCCGTGGGGTAATATCGTTAAGCAGGACTTTGGCTTCATCTAACCGGTTGGCGGCTATCAGCGCTTCGGCATAGTTTAAGGTTACGCTGATATGTTTTGGCCGTTCGGCCAGCGATTGTTCAAATGCGCTAAGCGCCTGTTCAATTTTATTAAGTTGTAGCAGGGCTTTGCCATGGGTGTCCAGAATATCCGGGTGTCGAGGGGCTATTGCCAGCGCTTGCTCAATATAAGGCATGGCCTGGTCTGGCTTGTTGTCTTCCAGCAGCACCCAAGCGTAGTTATTCAGGTAAGTAATATTATTGTTGTCTTTTGCCAGCAGGCTAGCATAAATTTGTTGTGCGCGGCGGGCATCGGCATGTAGCACCATATTGGCGTAGAATGTCATAAATTCTACTGAGGGGGTATGGGTTTCCTCATGTTGCTGCAAGAACTCTGCGGCTTTACGAAAGGACACATCTTTAGAAAGCAGGCTGCCAATAGCGATAGCGGTGCGATCTGCTGGTTGTATTTCGTAACTGGCCTGCATGCTGTTCAGTGCCGGTATATTCATATCCAGCTGTGCCTGGATTTGCCCTTGCTGATACAACATATCGGCACTGGCGCGCAGCTCGGCCGGCAGTTGCATAAAGGTTTGCAAAGCTGCCTGGTAGTCAGGCAGTACTGATAAAACGGCTACTTTTGTATAAAGCAAGGTGCTGTTTCTGGGTGATAGGTTTAACAGCTTGTTCAGTATACTGAGCGATTCGTTAAGCTGCTTACTGGCCGCTAATAATTTGGCATATGCCAAACCGGCCTGCAGGTTGCGTTCATCGTTTTTATACCAGCGCTCAGCCAGCGGAATGGCGGCGTTATGCTGGCCAGACTGTACATAGGCATTTGATAATAAAGCATAAAAATTTGCCGAGTGTTGTCGTGTGTTATCAGCTAATGGGCTAAGTAAACTGATAACCTCCGCAAAGCGTTGCTGCTGATTATAAACTTGGGCTAACAGCATGGTAACCAGGCCATTTTCAGGGCTGGTTTTATGGGCTGTTTCAATCAGGTTCAGGGCTTTATCTGCTTCGTTTTGCTGGCTTTGGGATCTGAAATACGCCACCAATGCCGGTAAATAATCTGCTTTAATGGCAATGGTCTGTTCCAGATAACGGTCTGACTCTGCCTGTTGCTGGTTTTCTGCCGCAAGGGCAGCCAGCAGATAATAACTGAAAGGGGATTTATCGTCTGCCTGCAATGCGTTTTTTAAAGCTGTTGCTGCCGGTTCAGGCTCTTGTTTTAACAAATGGACTAACGCTTTCAGGTTGTAGCCGGCATTGCGGGTTTTGTCATCGGTTAACCATTCATCGGCCAGGGTACTGGCTTTATCATATTGTTTTTGCCGGATATAACTGCCGACCAGAGCCAGTCGGGTATTATGCTGGCTGGGGTCGAGTATTAATGCCTGCTCTAAATTACGAATAGCCTCTTCCTGCTGCTCCGGTAATGCCATTCTGAGGTTGCCCAGTATACTGAGCGTTTTGCTATCTTGCGGTAAGGCGCTGCTTTCGTAACGGCTGATGATTTCGGCGGCCAGGCGGGTATCGCCCTGGCGGATAAGCTCCTGTGCGGTGCCTGCTACCAGAGAGATATCGCTTTCAACCAGTTCAGAGGCTTTCAGGGCCGCTGCTGCATCGGTGATTTCACCGGCTTTTAAGCGTAAATAAGTATAAAGTCGCTGAGCCTGAGGGATGGCAGCCAATTGTGTACTGACAGCAGACAAATGCGCCAGAGCCTGGGTTTCCAGTCCCAGTTTATAATGTGTTAAGCCGGCTAAAACCCGGCTTTGCAGGTTATTAAACCTGGCCATCATGGCTTTATCAATATGTTCTTTTGCCAGATTAAAATTTGCTTTATCAAACTCGATAGCGGCTTTAAGGTAATTGGTCAGGCCATGTTCTGGCACTACTTTGAGCAGTATGGTCAGTTGTTCGTCGGCTTTGGCGGCGTTTTTCTGCTGTAGTTGTACCTGAGCAACCTGCAGGCGAATTCTGAAAGCGTTTGGCACCTGAGCAAGGTATTGGTATAAGTTTTCCAGTGCCTGTTCTGTTTGTTCTGTACCCAGTTGTAACTGGGCGGTTAGTAACAAAGCCTCTTTATAAATAAGGCTGCTGCTGTCAATCTGCCGGATGTTGCTAAGGGCATCCGGCAGATTACGGGCATTGATATGTAAAGCTGACTCGGCATAAAGCCGTAAGTCGGGGGCACTGCTGTTAAGTAGCTGATCAAAAATGCTGATAGCATTATCAGGATCCCCAAGCTCAATTTCAGCCAGCGCCTGATAAAAGCGCAGATAAGCCTGAGTTTGTTCTGTCAGGCTGTCATTACCGTCAAACAGTGACAATACCTGGCTGTAATTTTCGACCAGGTAGCTGGCTTGTACGTATTCAATGGCCAGCAGCTCTGCAGCCATACCGTTGCGTAACGCGCGTTCAAACTCTTTTTCTGCTGAAACGAAGTCGCCGGTTCTGGCGTAAATGCGGGCTAATAACAAGCGGTAGTCTGCGTTTTCAGGCGCCTGCTGAATGGCCGATTTCAGTTCGATAACTGCAGCATTATATTGCTGTTTATCAATATAGCTCAGTGCTTCGCTATAATGCTCTGTGGCATCTTTAGTGCCACAACCTGTGAGTAATGCCAATGTGATGGCACTGGCAAGCAGGGTTGTTTTTTTCATCATTACACTCCTTGTAGCTGATATGTTTTCTGTTAGCCGAAAATCCCTCTGGTGTCGATGACTACCTTGGTAGCAACATCAGCCGGATGTAAAGTTTTAAACTGTTTGTGGTCTACCAGTACCACCAGCACATTGGCGTGCTCCAGTGCTTGTGGCAACGGCGTTAGCCGGGCTGAATGTTCAGCATATTTTGCCGGCAGTTGCTTGATATTTGGTTCAACCAGTAAGACTTCGCCAACATTGTCATGAATAAGTGACATGGCAATATCCAACGCCGGGCTTTCGCGTAAATCATCAATATCGGCTTTAAACGCCAGGCCTAAACAGGCTATTACCGGTTTTTTAAACTGGTCTGCGGCCTGTTTAATTTTGTCTGCTACATAGTGTGGTTTACTATCGTTGATTTCGCGAGCCTTGCGGATAATCTGCGCCTGTTGCGGGGCTGAGTCAACAATAAACCACGGGTCGACCGCAATACAGTGGCCGCCTACACCGGGACCGGGGAATAAAATATTTACCCTGGGGTGGCGATTGGCCAGTTTAATCAGCTCCCAGACGTTAATTTTTAAATGATCACAAATCATCGACAATTCATTGGCAAAGGCAATGTTAACGTCACGGAACGAGTTTTCGGTCAGTTTGGCCATCTCTGCGGTGCGGGCATTGGTCAGCAGGCATTCGCCACGCACGAATAAATGATACAGCGATACTGCTTTTTCTGCACAGCGGTCGGTAATGCCACCGATAATGCGGTCATTACTGACCAGCTCTTGCAAGACGCGGCCGGGCAGCACACGCTCCGGGCAATGGGCGATATAGATATCGGCTTTATCCGGGTCCTGATGCGGCATTATAAGGTCGGGTCGCAGTTCTGCCAGCCAGGCAGAGATCTGATCTGTAGTGCCAACCGGAGAGGTTGACTCCAGTATAATAAGGTTGCCTTTACTGATAACGGGAGCGATATTTTCTACGGCTGTGCGGATATAGCTTAAATCCGGGCTTTTATTGTCTTTAAATGGTGTCGGTACGGCGATCATAAAGGCTTCGGCGGGTTCTGGCGTCAGTGAGGCTTTAAGTTTGCCGGTGGTTACTGCGGCCTGTACCAGCATGTCTAAATCAGGCTCTACAATATGAATTTTGCCCTGATTAATGGTATTAACGGCATGTTCTGACACGTCAACGCCGAGTACCTCGACACCGCGTGAGGCGATAACGGCAGCGGTGGGTAAGCCGATATAACCTAAACCTATAACTGAAACCCTGGCGAAACTGTGCATACTGTTTCCTTTACACTGATATGACTGTAAAAGCGGCTGATAGTCTTGTGAACGGTTCAGGCAGCCTGCTTTTGCGCAATAAACTTTCTTAACTGACCAAAGCTTTCAAATACTTCGGCAGAGATTTCATCGTCGTTAATGACAATACCCAGCTGATCTTCCAATGCTGTAATAACCGCTATGACGGCCATTGAGTCAAACTCGGCAACGGCGCCAAGCAGTAAGGTACTGTCATTAAACTCTTTATTAATCTGTAAAACGCTGCGGAGTATATCTGCGAGTAACTGCTGGTGAGACATGCTGCTTTCCTTAAAGTAACGAACTAAATTCCCTGCTTTGCTACCGGCTTATGCTGCTTTGATAAAAAGCCACAAATTACAGTCGGTTTTTTTGCAAAACTGTTTTATTATTGCACACAAAGGGAGAAAAAGTGCAAGGTCTCAAGGATGCTATGACCAAAAATATTCATGACATTATTACCCAGTCAGCCCAATATTACTCCGCGCGTCCGGCGTTACACTATAAACAGCAGACATTAACTTATACTGAACTGTATCAGGGCGTTACTGCAGCTGCGATACGGCTGCAGCAGGCCGGGATCAGGCGCTTTGACCGGGTAGCGGTATATTTACCCAAGCAGTTTGAAACGGTGTTTGGTCTGTTTGGCGCATCTATGGCGGGAGCCGTATTTGTGCCGGTCAACCCGGCGTTAAAGGCCCAACAAGTGTCGCATATTCTGCAGGATTGTAATGTCAGGTTGCTGATAACCAGCAGTGACAGACTGGCGGCGCTGGAAGCTGAGCTGCATTTGTGCCCTGATTTACATACTATTTTGCTGACAGATATGGTTGATAATGAAAGCCGTATGCCTGGCCACCTGCAAATAAAATCGTTTTATGCAATAACAGACTTAACGCTGAAAACTTGTCCGCCCTGTCTGCATAGCACCGATGCCGATATGGCCGCCATTTTATATACCTCTGGCAGCACCGGTAAACCCAAAGGAGTGGTGCTGTCCCATCGTAATATGCTGGTTGGGGCACAAAGCGTGTCCGGCTATCTGGCTAATAGCCGTGACGATGTATTGCTGGCCTTGCTGCCGCTGAGTTTTGACTATGGTTTAAGTCAGCTGACCACGGCATTCTTAACCGGGGCCAGTGTAGTATTGCTGGATTTCTTTTTAGTGCAGGACGTTGTGCGTGCGGTACAACAACATGCTGTTAGCGGTATTGCTGCCGTGCCGCCGCTGTGGGCACAACTGGCAAAAGCCAACTGGAGTACAGGCAGTACCGATAGCGTGCGTTATCTGACTAATTCCGGTGGTGCTATGCCGCAACCACTGCTGGCACAGCTGCAGCACATTTTCTACCGCGCCGAGCCTTATTTAATGTATGGCCTGACCGAAGCTTTCCGTTCCACTTATTTACCGCCTGCTGAGCTAAGTAACCGGCCGGGCTCTATGGGCAAGGCTATTCCGAATGCCGAAATAGTGGTAGTGCGGGAAGACGGCAGTATATGTGGCCCAAATGAGCCGGGCGAGCTGGTGCACCGCGGCCCGCTGGTCAGCCTGGGTTACTGGAATGCGCCGGAAAAAACCGCCGAGCGCTTTAAGCCTGATCCGGTGGCACCCAAAGGTATACCGCTGCCGCAACTGGCCGTGTTTTCCGGTGATACGGTGCGTTGTGATGAAGAGGGCTTTTTGTACTTTATTGGCCGGCGTGACGAGATGATTAAAACCTCTGGCTACCGGGTTAGCCCGACAGAAGTGGAAGAAGCCGTATATGCTTTAAGTTCGCAACTTATCGATGTCGCGGCGATTGGTGTGCCACACCCGGAACTGGAGCAGGCTATTCTGGTGATCTTTGCCTGCAAAGATGCTCAGGAACCGGACATTGGCAACTGGACCATACAGCTCAAACGCAGCCTGCCAAATTTTATGCAGCCCAAAGCACTCATTGTACAGCAGGCACTGCCGAAGAATGCCAATGGCAAAATTGATCGTAAATTATTGTCGGAGCAATACCGGGGTTATTTTCAAGAGACAAAAGCATGAGCAGTGTTGAAAACGTAAAAGTTGTCCATGAACACATGGATCAGTTTGCCCATAACGGCAATCAGCTGATGGTGGGTGGTTATACGCTGAGCCAGCTGGCGGCCTTGCTGGATAAAGCCGTGTTTTATGCTTACGATCGCCATGTTATCAGCCAGCAGGTACAGCGTTTTCGTACAGCAATACCGGCGCGGATTAAACTGCACTATGCCATTAAAGCCAATCCGTATTGGCCTGTGGTGCAGCATTTGCGTGCGCAGGTGGATGGTTTTGATGTCGCCTCGCAAAAAGAAATGTTACTGGCACTGCAAGCGGGTATGCCGGTAGCTGAGATCAGTTTTGCCGGGCCGGGTAAAACCGATGCTGAATTGCTGAGTGCCATCACTGCCGGTGTAACGTTAAATGTCGAGTCAGCCGGTGAACTTAAGCGTATTTGCCAACTGGGGCTGCAATGTAGCAGCACGCCACTGGTGGCGCTGCGTATTAACCCGGCGTTTGAGCTTAAAGCTTCTGGTATGAAAATGGCCGGCGGCGCCAAGCCGTTTGGTATAGACGAAGAGCAGGTGTTTGAGCTACTACCGCAAATAGCTGCCATGCCGGTGAAACTACGTGGTTTTCATATCTTTTGTGGCTCGCAGAATTTAAAAGCCGAAGCGTTGATAGAAGCGCACCAGCTGACTTTTGCGCTGGCAGTAAAGCTGGTAGCCGCCTGCCCGTACCGGCCAGAGCTGATTAACCTGGGCGGCGGTTTTGGTGTGCCGTATTTTCCAGGCGAAAAACGGCTGGATCTGACCCCGGTAGGGCACTCATTGCAGAGCTTGCTGACACAGTATCAGACACAGCTTGACGGCATAGAGCTGGTGATTGAACTGGGGCGTTTTCTGGTGGCCGAAGCCGGTATTTATGCCTGCCAGGTGGTGGATAAAAAAGTGTCGCGTGGCACCACTTATCTGGTATGTAACGGCGGTTTGCATCATCATCTGGCCAATTCCGGTAACTTTGGTCAGGTGATCCGTAAAAACTACCCGGTGGCTATTGGTAATAAAATGCAGCACAGCAACATGGAAACTGTTACGGCAGTGGGGCCGCTATGCACGCCATTGGATATTCTGGCAGATAAAGTGAGTTTACCGCAGGCAGAAGTGGGCGACTGGCTGGTGGTGTATCAATCCGGCGCTTACGGCCCAACAGCCAGCCCACAGGACTTTTTGGGGCATCCGGCGGTGGCGGAGATCTTGCTTTGAGTTAGTGTAGAGGAAAAAAATATTATAGCGTCAGGCAGGCAATAAAATCAAAGATGATTGGTAACATGGGGATACATCGTCCATCAGGTTCCTCTAACAAGTCTCCAAGTTTGACAATTGTTGTTTTAATAACGCGATACCTTTTACACTGTCAGCTTTGTAATTGCGCTTCTTAATTTTTACCTGGCGGGGAGCCGCCAAGTCCTTGTGAATTTGCTCGATAGACTTGCTATCATCCACCACAAAGCTTCTGTCAAACAATGCAGTTGCCATAAGGCACCTCCTGTTCGGTTAAACCTCATAGCGAGTATGACACTATCCCCAGCCATTTTACAGCTGTGCAAATTTTCGCCTTTGAGCTAATCCTCTCTAACATTTTTGTCCCGATTGACACAGCAACGCCGGTAGCATAGGTGCTGCAGGCCAGCCAGCTTGTGCCCTGGTCTTAAAATGAAAGTTATTTTCGTCACTGCTGTCAGCACCAACAATAACATTGCGAAAAATGGTTGGTGTTGGCGCTTTATCTGCTGCTTTATACAGCAGGTTGCTGCCATGGCGTTCCAGAATAATGACATTGTCGGAAATATGCACCGAATTATCAGCGTGTTTCATACCTTCCAGCCCATAGCCTATGGCCTGATGATTAACCGAATACTGGCCCTGTTGCAGGATGGAACCTGTAATAGTGAGCTTGCCACCATTGGAAATATCGACCAGACGGCTGTCGTTAGAGCTAAAACCCGCCAGAACACTGTCTTCAATAACGGTAACGGCACCACGGCTTTTTATACCGTGCCCCTGATCTTTTGATGCCAGAACCATACTGCGCCTGAAGTGCAGATTGGCGTTGTTCAGATACATGGCATGTGCTTGTCCGGCTTTGCCCAGTTGTTCAAACCGACTATTCTCAATAACGATATACCCATGCTGTTTAGCTGTTTCCAGCAGGCCGGTTTCACTGCTATGAAAATATACATGGTCAAGCGTAAGGCCGCGTCCTTCAAGCCGTACACAGGCGCCATTTTTACTGGGCACCTGGATATATCGGCACTCTATATTGCGAATGGTCAGGTTATCTCCCTGTGCCAGGATAAAGCCTTTACCGGCTACTGCTTCGCGTTCAAACACGACATGACCAATACCCTCAATAGTTACGTTGTGATGCCGTACGGTAATAGCTGTCTGGTATACCCCGGAGGGCAGCTTTAGGTGGCTGTTGTCCTTTAGCTGGCGTAGGGCACTGGGCAGGTCTGGATAGAATTGGTTATCCAGCCAGATGCTTGTCAGTGATTCTTTGGCTATGGCAGCTTGCCATGGTTGGAAGTTCAGGGCTATTTCCTGCTGGATTTGCTGGTCTTCGTTAATTTCAGCCTTGATATTCGCCGGCTGTTGCGAGATAGCCGAGCGCCCGTAGGGCCACTTATCAAGGAATTGGTAAAACAGGGCAGGTTGTTGCAGGTACAGACAGAGTATGGCGACATGTATCAGCATTGATGAGAAAGCCAGATAAATCACTATCCATGTTCTGAGTAACTTCATATGGTGCTCTGTTGCTGTTTGTGCAGAAGCAGCAAAACTGCATTTTCTGGCTTGCTGACAAATTATAGATTATGTTGTATAGCATGTTGCCGCAAGCTTTTCGGTTATCAATATTGCTACTGAATGGAGAGTACACGTGTTCAGGGATGATGTGTTAAACGGGCGACCCAGGCTTAGATTTTTTCCGCTAAATACCTGCCTTGGGCTGCTGGCGTTGGTTATATTGCTGTTTGTTGTGTCATCAAGCCCTGTAACAGTTATTGCCTCTGGCCTGATTGTTGCGCTTGCAGCCTCGCTGGCCTTTTTTCGCCCTTACCTGGGGCTTATGGTTTTGCTTATGCTTATTCCCTGGCTGAGTTTTGCCAAATGGACCGGGGGTATGGTTGTTGAGGAAATTGATTTAGCTGTTTTCAGTTTTTTTTCTGTCTTATTGTTACGTTCCAGTTTTTTAGTCAGCCGCAATCTGCCACAACCTGCACTGGCTATGAGCTGGCAGCTGAAAATATTGGTTTTGGCGGCAATTAGCAGCCTTTGCTGGGCTTCATATTATGGTTATCAGTTGTCAGCTTCGCAGTCGTCCGTTTTCTTTACCAATTATGAAGACAAAGCCGGCGCGATAAGAACGGCAAAAGCACTTATAGCGGCTGTGCTATTTTATTTTGGTTGCAAGATACTGTCGGATGATCTGACAAAGTTGCAAAATAGTCTGATGCTGGGGTTTGTTGGTGGGCTGATTACTGTTATTGCTGGTTGCCTGTTTGAGCGTTGGTATTTTACCGGTTTGTCAAATCTCAGTACAGACTACCGCACAACAGGCTGGTTTTGGGAAATGCATACCGGAGGTGCCACCCTGGATGCCTATCTTGTACTGGCTGTGCCATTTTTGCTGCTGACACTTTATCGCAGTAAAGTTCTCTGGCAGCAAGTAGTGTTATCTGCCCTGTTAATTTTGTATCTGTATGTGGCTTTGACCACCTTTTCTCGCGGTGTTTACATCGCCCTGCCTTTTGCCGTATTACCGCTTTTGTGGATAATTTATACTGAGCAACGCGAACAGCTTTTTGCAAAATACTCTGCTGCTGGTTCCAGCATTATCTGGTTACTGGCTTCAGCTATATCTGGTCTTATTGCTGCTTATATACTGTTTAGCCTGGGCGGATACCGGGGGTTACTGGCTGCTCAGGCAACTTTGCTTTTGTTACTGTATCTGGTAAGGCAACTGGTGTTTTTTCAGGTTAAGGCATTGAAACAGGGTACTGTTTTGGGTTTGCTTTTGGCCCCGCTATTGTTGTACACGGTGGGTATTCCAACGCTGCCTTATATCGCTTTTGCGGTTCTCTGGTTTGGTGCAGGCCTGGCGTTGTCTGGCTCGTTGCTGCGACTACAACCGCGTGTTATCAGCCTGCTTTGTGGTTGCCTGCTGGGGTTGGTGGCTGTGCAGGCTGGTATCGTTGCCTGGTATTGGTCTGAGTTACCTTTTGATATTGACGTTATGCTGAGTATTCTGCTGCTGCCCTGTCTGTTGCTTATATTGTTGTTCGCCAGGCCTGGTATTACCATTGCGGATTCTTCAGTAATCTTGCCAGGGGTAATTTGGTTGTGCTTTGCTGTGAGTTCACTGTTTATTATGATGTTTACAGCCAGCAGCTATATTACTGAGCGATTCTCAACGACTGAAAAAGATTTAAGTGGTCGCTTCAGTCACTGGCAAACGGCAATTCAGGCGATGCCTGAGCCGGCTTATTTTTGGCATGGCGCCGGGGTAGGGCGTTTTGTTGAACTGAATCGACAATATGGTGATCAGACTAATCTGGTCGCACAATTACAGCTAATACCATTACAGACTGGCAATGCTGTTTTTCTGAGAAGCGGTAATCATGTGCATGGCTATGGTGAGCTGTTCAGGCTGACGCAGCAGGTTGCTGTGCCACAGGGGCCGTTACAGGTAGCTATTCAGTTGCGCTATCAGGGCAGAGTGTCGTTACTGTTTGAGGTTTGTGACAAACATCTGCTTTACCATGGTAAATGCAGCCGGGCTAACCTGCGTTTACAGGCTGATACAGTCGTTGATGAACTACACCATATTGTATTTGATACTAACCCTTTCAGTGACAGTTGGCGTTACCAGCTTACAGATAAAATGTTTTCTCTGGCACTGAGCCGCCGTGACACTGAAGCAATTATCACTAACCTGCAATTGCAGGATCAGCAAGGTATCGACTTGCTGAAAAATGGAGATTTTGAGCAGGGAATGCGTCACTGGTTTTATACCAGTGACAGAAACCATATGCCTTATCATGTCAAAGGGATGGTACCACTACAGTTTTTTGAACAGGGGCTTATTGGCGCAGTGCTCTGGACTGTGCTGTTTTTGACCGTTTCAGGCAGGCTGTTATTAGCGGCTTCGCGTAATACTTTTAGTGCTGCTATAGCTGCCGCCCTGGCAGGAGTGTTTTTGGTCGGGCTTTTTGACAGCGTAATAGATAGCGCCAGGATGGCTTTTATCTACTTTGCGTTATTATTTGTCGGGGCTGGCCTGCGCACTACTGAATATTCTGGCCGCTAAAGTCAGCTTGCCAAAAGTCTGGGTTGGTTGCTCAAGGCTCACCAATGTATGCATGCACGAGGCGTTAAACTCAGTCATGCATTGCGGCTCTGTTTTACATCATCCGCAAGCCAGGATTTGATGAGTGACTGATATGGCATGTCACGCTTGTTGGCTTCTATCTTTATACTTTCCAGCAACCCCTCAGGCAGCCGGAGCGAAATGGTTTTGGTTGACGGTTTTAAATTAGGCATCGTAACCGAGCGAGCCTGTTTCCAGTCAACGTAGTCACTGGAGTCATGGCTCTCCCAAAAAGCCCTTTCTTCAGCTTCAGTTTTAAATTTCGGTGCGATCTTGGCCTTGCTCATAAATATCCCTCTCTTTTCGGTGCATATCACGAGCAGAAATGATACGAATCAATGTGTCACTGGCCCGCAAGGTAAAAGTGATATGTAACAATCTGGATTCATCACTTTTACCCAAGGCATGGTAACGGGGCTCGGCTTGGCTATGCTTCTGGTCAGCCAGCACCAATAAGGGCTGATTGAAAAACACCTGTTCAGCTTCAAAGTGGCTAACAGCATGCTTTTGAAGGCTTTTACGCTCGTTTCCAGCGTCCCAGTCAAAGCCTGTAATCTGCTTCCAATTAATCATTGATGTATATTACTAACATATACAACTAAGTCAAGTGCTAGGGGCTCTGACAAGTGCAAGGTTAATCCTGCTGTTTTAAATTATGGCAAAATGCCACTGTTTGTTGTTCAACGGCCTGTCGCCAGGCCTGTGTGGAGAAAGTATGGTTGGCTTCGGCAAGGTGAAAATGTTGAATCTTGTTATACCAGTTTTTCCAAGGCTCAGATGTTTGACACAGTGTCAGGAATTCCTGAGCTGTCAAATCATTGCCGCTGCTGATTAGCAAGCATTCTCCCTTAAAATGTAGGGCTCCTGTCGCCATGTGTTCAATAAAATTAGCTTCCGTTGCGTTATGTTGCAGGCTACTGTTTGTCTGGCCGGAGTGGCTTTTACTTTGTTTCCAGGTTGAAAATAGTCCTGCCAGGCTTTTGACCAGTGGCACATTACCGTGCAGGAGCTTTTTCCAGAAGTCGGTGCTGAATAAGCGCTTAAGGTAGTAGTGTTTTAACAGAACCTCAGCATGGCTTTGGTTTTGCCGTACCCAGGGGTTAAGTAATACTGCAGCCGCAATGCGTGGGTCTGGCTGGTTCAGTTGGACTAAAATCGCGCTGGCGGCATCGCACAGGCCCCATAGTACGACCTTGCTAAGTTGCGGGCATTGGCTAAAAAAGCAGTCAATTGCAGCTTCGATATCAGCAGTGTATTGATAAAACGGTGTTTTTAAGCCTGCACTGTCACCCATACCACAGGTATCCAGTCGCAGTGAAGGAATATTATGCTCTGCCAGATATCGGCTTAACTTAACAAACTGGCGGTGGCTGCCCACACGGTACTGCGGTCCGCCGACTATAACCAATACGCCGGTACTGCCACTGGCCTGATGTAAAATAGCCGCAAGTTGATTATCGTTGCTGTTTAGCTCCAGATACCTCTCAGTCATGCTTACCTCCGCAGGTAAGCGCATGGATAGTAGCAGCAATCAGCTCATCCGCATTGGCCAGTTCAGCAGTTTGCCAGTAAGGTTCAGCTTTGAGCTGGGTAAAGGTTAGCTGGCAGCACTGCTGCAATTGCTCACGCATTTTCTGTACCGGCAGGGCAATATTATCCAGTTGCGAGGTTTCAAACCAGCTGACGGGTGTACCAGACAACATAGCCGGAATGGCGGTATTCATACTGAGCAGGCTCTGATAAAACGCCGGGCTGATAGGGTAACCGGCAATTTCAATATTGCTTCCGTTATCCAACTGTTGCTCCAGCTCCTTCTGGCTGAGTTTATTGCCTGCTGCCATTGCTTCAGCCAGTTTAATGCGAGCAAATTGCTGCCAGAATTTCGCTGTGTCAAACAGGGGTTGCCATAACACCACCTGCTTTACCGTTAAAGGCAGGTGGTGATGGTTTAGTAAATCGAATAATTGCAAGACGCCAAAACGCACGGCAACCAAGCTTAGGTACTGATAGCCAGCTTGTGTAATTAGCTGCAATAACTGCAGCAGATCTGCGCGCCAGACGTCAATCGTGGCATTGTCTAAATCGCCTTCACTGTCGCCGGTACCATAGTTATCCAGCAGGAAACAATCATATTGCTGTGCTGACAACTGGCGCATCAGGTTATTGAGCAGATGGCGCGTTTTGTTCATTTCCTCGGCGAAGGGAGGCAGGATAAGTACCGCCTGCCTGGTGTTTGCCGTATCTGGCTGGGCACGGAGAAGCAAACGCCGGTTATACAGCTGAATAAAACCTGTGTTGAGGTTGTGTTGTTGCACTTTGCCTTCCTTGGGCTGAAAATCTGTAAACCGGTATATGATAACCGCTGCTGCGGTTATGACCAAGTTTGTCTGCTGCCGGTGCAGTAACAATTTGTGCTGTTGTTTGTCATGCCGCACTGCTATAGCATAGGGGGGGCTGAATTCAGGGAGCGAGTTAATGCCAGTGCAATTTTCCGCGCCGTTAATGGACGCCAAACATTTTCCCGCTTCATTGATCAAAGCCCAGCCTGCGCTTAGCTTTACCGGCAGCCGTTTCTGGCAGCAAACGGCTACGCTCAATGGGGTCAGCACTTTTAGCCGTGCTAGGTACGCGCTGGCAGCAGCAGCGATGTATTTAAAGCATAGCGGGCAGCAAAATACCGTGCTGTTGCCGGCTTATCATTGTCCGGCATTGGTGGAACCTTTTATCTATGCCGGTTATAACATTGTGTTTTATCCGCAGTTAGCCGATTTAAGCACTGATATTGCTACTTTTGCCCGCTTACTTACCGCAGAGGTAAGCCATGTCGTTGTAGTGCGTTATTTCGGCTTTTCCCAAAATGCTGATGCGCTTATGCTGGCCGCATCTGTCGCCGGGAAAGCCGTGATTGAAGATAATGCGCACAGCCTGGTGCATTTCTGGCGTACCTGTACGTTAAAACCGGCAGCAGTCGCCGCCAGTGTCGGCAGTATTGCCAAAACCCTCGGCACTGCCGATGGTGGCGTGTTATACCTGCCAGGTTATAAGGCGAATACCCGGCTGCCGGATCTTGCTACCGAATTAAAAGCGCTGCTGTCCGGCAACCGGCCAGCCAAAGCTGCCGCCGCAACAGATGCTGGTTTACGTTATTTCCGCAGCGGCATGCAAACGGCAGACTGCCTGCGCAGCAGCCGCTGGTTGCTATTGCACAGCAATTATGCGGCTATCGGCGAAAAGCGGCGGAAAAACTACCGCTATCTGACGCAGCAGCTACAACAAAGTAGTGCAGGGCAGTTGTTATATCCAACGCTGGCAGAGCATGATGTACCCTATGTGCTGCCGTTCTTACTGCATGATATCAAGTGGTTTGCCTGCTTGCGCCAGCAGCAGATCCAGGTGCTGCGCTGGGAAGAACTGGCAACAACAGCAACCGGCATTGCCCAGAAGCACCGGCAATATCTGGTGCAGCTGCCCGTGCACCAGGCGCTGTCAGTGCGTGAACTGCAAAGCATTGCCGCGGTATTGTGCCAGAGCACCACTATTCCTTCGCAATCATGCCTCGATTGAGGCTTTTTCAGGTTGTTCTGGTGCTCGCTTATTAAACTATATGGTGCTCTAGGGGCTGTTTATCGGTCACTCTGGTATCGGCTTTGGCTTAAAGCTGGAGACAGTGTTGGCCAGCGCCCGCATATTGCCGCGCCAGGTCCGGCGGTTGCATAATTGCAGGCCATACAGCGGTTGTCTGGCTGACATCCAGTCTTTTTTATAGTCGTCGTTGCCGGTGAGAAAATCGACAGTGGTAACTTTGTCATGGCAAATAAGGTGTTCCAGTAAGGCGGCCATCAGCACAGTGCCCGGGCTGAACCGGGTATAGTCTTTGTGATAAGCCAGTTTGAAAATGGCCGCTGTCTGGCCGTACACAAACCAGATCTGCGCTGCTATCGGCTGGTTGTTGCAGTAAACCACACCAATGCGTAACGCATTGGTGTGCCAGCTGTACTGGCAGATGCTGTCAATAAAACCGGGGGTGGGTTCCGAGCGTTTCCAACTGTGATAATACACCTGATGGTAGTCAATCAAGGCTTGCATCAGTAACCCGGTAGAACCGGAACTGTATATCCGTGTGCTAAAGCTGCCGTCTTTCTGCATCAGATCCTGTTTGCGTTTCAGCGTATTCTTCAACTGGCTGGGACGGCGTTGCCAGTAATCAGCCAGGCTGCGGATGTCTGTTTCGTACCAGTTGACGGAGTGCTGATATATAAAGCCTTTAAAGCCCAGCGTGGCAAAAGCCTGACACCAGGCTTGAGCCTGTCTGCTGTACAACGGCAGAATGTTGATACAGTCGAACGGGGAAAAGGTGCTGCAGTGACGTTGCAGTATAGTGGCTGATAGCTCGGTATCGACAGCCTGATCGGCAATACCGAATATCGGCGAATAGTAATTCGTCATACTGTCCAGTATGTTGTCGCCATGGCGCGTTTTATGCTGGCTACTGAAAAAGGCCAGATCGCCTTGCTCTGTCAGCGGTACACTGAAATTGTGCCTGTTGTGATTCACATGCTCTGCAAATGTACTGAACCAGTGGCTGCGGACAAACACCGGCAGTAAGCTTGTGGCAGCAGAGTGCTGTGCTGCCGGATCTGGCAATGTCATGTTTCCACCACCGCTGAGACCGGTTGTTTCTTTAACATCTGCTTAATGTGCGTCAGCACTATCAGAATGTTGCCCAGTAAGCCTTTGGCATACACGCTGCCATTATAGATTGAGCGCGTATCGGTGGCCCATTCAAGCTGCTCTGGTGATGCATTGGTATAAAAATCAATAACTTTTACCCTTTTACTTTCGAACAGGGTATCAAGGATCTGTTTTAGCAGCAAACGCCCCAGTGCGAAGCTTTTGTAATCCTCGTCAAAGGTGGTTTTCAGAATGATCAGCATGTCATGCTTAATGCAGCACAGTCTGGAAGCGACAAGACGATCCTGCACATAGTATTCGTACACTATGGCATTATCCTGCTTTGCCAACTGGTGCAAAAAGTCGCGGTAAAACTGCCCCTGCTTATTACTGGGGTGCAGTGCTGTGCCTAACTTGCCTTTCCAGCCTTTTGATTCAATCATACCGTAGCGGTCTACCGCCGCTAAAATCTGCTCTGGACAACTGATCTGGTGGAAGGTAAGGGCAATGTTGTCCCGCTGCAGGCGATTTTCATAACGCGATATGTTTTTACGCAGGTTCTTTGAGCGCAAGCGCCAGTAACTGTCGAAGCTGCCCTCAAGACTGATTTGCATATCTGTGGCATAAAATATCAGCTGGGTGCCCTGTAGCGTATTAAGCAGTGATGCGTGTTCGGCCGGATCAAGACTGAGAAAGTCGAGCCGGGCAGCGGCTGTGGGTAATACGCGGATTAACGCGGCCAGATCCGGCGAAAAGGCCGGATTGATCAGTAGTAAACCCATCTGTGCCTGACTGGGCTTATAAAGCTCCCAAATCAGTTTATTGCGTTGTCGCAGCAGCATCAGGCATTGTATCTGTCCCTGGTCGAATGCCCGCACGGCGTACAGCGGGCTATGGCCAAAATAGGCTAACAACGAGGTGAGAAACTCCGTGCCAAGCAGCTGATTGTTTGCATGGTAGCTATTACTTAAGTTTGTCCAGTCAGTAAAGAACTGCTGATCGGCAATATTAAACGGCTGTACTTGCCAGTATTGGGTGTCAGACATGCTCAGACTTTGCATAGTTAAGTGTCAGCCGCAAGTGAAACTTCAGTGCGTATTTATCCCAGGGCGTAAAGCGCTTTAACAAATAGCGCGATGTAGCTGCGGTTGATATGCCCCAGTTGGTTATTACGGCACTGCTAAAACCGGCTTCTGCTACCAGTTTTACTGTCGTATCGTCAAAATCCGTATCTTTTACCCCATTAGGGTAGGCGAAGTGCTGCACGGCTTTGCCAAGCCAGCTTTCCAGTTGCTGCCTGGATTGCAGCATTTCGGTCAGTTGCTGCTCAGGCGGCATTACTTTAAGGATAGGGTGGTTTACCGTATGGGCACCGATAGTGATGCCGCTGTCGGATAACTGTTTGATCTGTGCCGGTGACATCATCAGTGCGGCTTGTTCCGTAGCCTGATTCTGCTGATAAAACCGCTCAATCTTTACCAACCGCTGTGCTGGTGGCAGATACTTCAGCTTTTTCAGCCATTGCAGTGCTTTACTGCGCCTGTCTTCCCAATCGGTTAACTGCAGCTGTGTGTCATCCAGTTGCAGTTGTTGCCGCTGTGGCTGCGAAAACAGATAAATAAGCCGGTCATTCCACATATTGCTGCCCTGGCTGAAGGCTGTGGCAACATAGACGGTAGCCGGAATAGCGTATTTGGCCAGTATCGGCTGAGCCACGGTCAGGTTATTCAGATAACCATCATCAAAGGTTACGCAAACTGCATTGGCCGGTAAGGTATTATGCTGCAGGTGCTGCAGTGCATCGTCCAGTGATAATGGCATGAAGTAATCGCGTAATAAGCGCATTTGCCAGTCAAATACTTCAGCGGTGGGTTCGGCTGGCCGCATCGGATCGGGCTCTGCCAGTACCTGATGGTA
>CAZEGA010000005.1:38458-39014 GCA_964511675.1 uncultured Rheinheimera sp. | reverse complement strand
AGCACCGGTCAGTTTTCAATACCGGCTGACACCGGGTAACAGCGACTGGCTGACGACCAGCGGCACCAGCCTGATCTACACTCAGCTGGCGCAGGGCGATTACCAGTTACAGCTACGGGCGGTTAACTACGATAACAGCCTGTCGGCACCGATCAGCCTGCTGTTTGCCATCCGCCCGCCGTGGTGGCGCAGCTCCTGGGCCTATACCAGTTACGGCTTGCTGGCGTTTGTGCTGTTATGGCTGATATTCCGCAGCCGCTGGCAAATGCAGCAGGCACGGCTGGAACTGGTAGAACAACAACAGCGCGCGCGGCAGCAGCATACCGACCAACTGGAAACAGAAGTCCGCTTAAGAACAGAGCAACTACAGCTGCAACAACAGGAGCTGTTACTGGCGCAGCAGGAAAAAAACCGTTTTATTACCGCTGCCAGCCATGATCTGAAGCATCTGTCGGCACTGATCCAGCTAAACCTGGCCTTTTTGCAGGATAAAGTACCCGCTGCCAGCCTGACGAACTGGCAGGGCGTGTTTGCCGGCGCCGGTCACCCGCACGGC
>CAZEGA010000005.1:26977-38448 GCA_964511675.1 uncultured Rheinheimera sp. | reverse complement strand
CGGCGCCAAAATGCTTAACAAGCTGGTGGATGATATTGTCGAACTGGCCAAGCTGGATGCCGGTATTATTACCCCGGCCTGCCAGCCGCTAAACCTGAGCCAGCTGCTGGGGCAGCTGTGCCAGCAGTTTGCTATGGTGTCGCAACGGCGCGGTATAGTGCTGCACAGGCATTATGCCGATAATATCAGGGTGCTTAGCGATGCCCACCTGCTGGAGCGCCTGATCATGAACCTGCTGGATAACGCCGTTAAAAACCTGGCCAGCGGTGACAGTATCCAGCTGCAGCTGCAGCCGGTGCAACCGGGGCGGGTACAGCTGTTGATCCGCGATTCTGGTCCCGGTATGCCGGAGCATATCCGGCAGGACTGGGGCCGGCCGTTTCGCCGTGGTATCAGCGAGTACCACGGCAGCGGCCTGGGCTTGTCGATAGTGCGGCGCATTGCCGAGCTGCTGGCGTTGCCGGTCAGCCTGCACAGCTCTGCCGGCGGCAGTTGTTTTACGCTGGAGTTGCCGCTGGCCGGACAGGAAGCTTTGCAACAGTTAACCGGTAATGGCCATGTTGCGGTGATTGACGACGATCCGCAGGTACGGCAATCTTTAAGTCTGGCGCTGCAACGGCATGGCCTTAACGTCAGCAGTTTTGCCAGTATTGACGAGTTTAGCCGTGCAACACAAGGCGATTACCAACTACTGATTTCCGATGTGCACCTGGGCCATGGCCAGGATGGCCTGTCCCAGGTGGCGTTGTACCGCTCCCGGTTGCAGCAGGATGGCAAACTGGTGCTTATCTCCGGTGATGCCAGTGCGCGGCAACGGGTGGCGGCGCACAGCGGTGTGTATTTTTTGCTTAAGCCGGTCAAGCCCTCTCGGCTGGCCTGGCTGTTAACCAAAGGAACCCAGGCATGAGCCATTACCAGATCATTATTGCCGATGATCATCCGCTGTATCTGGCATCACTGGCCACAGCGGTGTCGCAGTATATCAGCGACGTCTATGTACATACCACGCCGGATTACCTGTGTTTGTTTGACTTGCTGGCGCAATATGCCGAAGAGCTGGATTTGCTGGTGCTGGATCTGACAATGCCGGGCAGCTCCGGCCTGGGCGGGCTGTTTTTTATCCGTAAGCAGTTTCCTGATCTGCCGCTGGTGATCATCAGTGCCCATGACGACATGGCCACCCGGCAGCGCTGCCTGGCTGCCGGTGCCTCGGCATTTTTATCCAAAACCTGCAGTGCCGATCAGGTCATCGCAGTGGTCCGGCAAATGCTGGCCGGTGAATACCAGTATCCGCAGCGCCAGCCCAAGCAGCCCAGCGACAGCTGGTTGCGCCTGGCCAGCCTGACCCAAAGCCAGTACAAGGTGTTTTACCTGCTGGCAGAGGGCTGCAGCAACAAGCAAATTGCTGCCAGGCTGAACATTGCCGAAAAAACCGTTAAAGTGCATGTGTCGGCTATCCTGCAAAAACTGCAGGTGGAAAACCGCACCCAGGCTGCCCGCCTGCTGGCCGACGATATGCTGCTGCGGCATACGCCAACGGTCTGAGCTGCTGCCCGTATCCCACATATCAGGTTGTAGGACTTTTGCCCTATACAGTTAGGGCATTAGTTGGATGGTGCCCGCCTGCCTGGCTGCATAAACTGGACTAATATTGCGGCCAGGTTGCACCTGAGCCATAAAACGATAGAGGCACACCGCAGCCAGATCATGAAAAAACTGCAACTGCGCAATATCACCGAACTGGTGTGTTTTGCTATCCGCAGCGGCCTGCGGGAGGCCTGAAAATGGCCGCCGGTTTTGCAGGCGTTTTGCCGGCGTGGGATAAAATTCGCCGGCCGGCATTGGCGCTTGGCCGGTGCTGCTACTATGCTGATACCGTACCTGCCTGCGGCAGGTATTTAAATCTAAAGCATTATTTTCTGGCAGACAACTTATCGGCAGGGGGCGTTACATAATGGCCGGACTGGCTACAGACACCTTTTACCGCTGGCAATGGGCGCTGGTCGCAGCAGCGATGTTAAGCAGCCTGGCATTGCTGGCAGGACCACCGGAAGCCTGGTTATGGCGGGCGGGGCTGGCAGTGGCCCTGATTGCTACGGCGGCGGGCATGTTGCGGGCCGGTGCCGTGCAGCGTAACCAGCAGCAGGCGACTGCTGACAGCCAGCAGCAGCTGTTGCAGCAAAGCCTGCAACAGCGGCAACAGGCACTGGAAAACTATGCCGGGCTGCTCAGCCAGGTATTACCGTTATGGATAGCCCAGCAGCAACTGGCCAGTGATCAGACCGAAACCAACGTCAACGCCCTGATTGCCCGCTTTACCGATATTCACCAGCAGCTACAGCTGTCGATCAGCACCTCGCAGGAAACCGCCGGCGATATGCACGGCCAACAGGGCCTGAGTACACTGCTGGGCAGCGCCGAAACCGAACTGGGCCAGATAGTGCAGGTATTGCAGCAGTCCATTGCCAATCGCAACGAGCTGATGCAGGAAATTACCGCTCTGGCCGCCATTACCGACGAACTGCGGGCGATGGGAGCAGAAGTAGCCGGTATAGCCTCGCAAACCAATTTACTGGCGTTAAATGCCGCCATTGAAGCGGCCCGTGCCGGTGAGCAGGGCCGCGGTTTTGCCGTGGTGGCCGATGAAGTACGCACCCTGTCTACCCGCTCCGGCCAGACCGGTGCCCGGATCAGCCAGCGCATCGAAGAAGTTAACGCCACGCTGCAACGTACGCTGCAGCGCACCGAAAGCTTTACCCGCGAAGACGAACAGCAACTGGTAGCCGCCGAGCACACCATTACCACAGTGCTGCAGCAGTTCCGGCAGGTTGGCGCGCAGATCATCCAGTCGGCCAGCGTACTGGAGCAGGAAAGCGCCGTGGTGCAGCACAATATTCAGGATGTCTTAACCGGTTTGCAGTTTCAGGACCGGGTATGCCAGATCCTCAGCCATGTCAGTGCCGATATGGACAAACTGCAGCAGCAAATCAGCCACTGGCAGCAGCAACTGGTCGCCGGCCAGGCCATCACGCTGATCGATATCGGCCAGTGGCTGGCAGCGTTGCAGCGCAGCTATACCACACTGGAGCAGGCCGCTGTGCATCAGGGTAAGGCGGCAAATAGCACCAGCGAAGAGATTACCTTTTTCTAGGAAATGTTATGTCGAAAACCATTCTGATTGTTGATGATTCTATCAGTATCCGCCAGGTCGTTGGTCTGGCGCTGAAAAGTGCCGGTTTTCAGGTGATTGAAGCGGTAGATGGCAAGGATGCGCTGACTAAATGCAACGGTGACAAAATTCACCTGATTATTTCCGACGTCAATATGCCGAATATGGACGGCATTACCTTTGTAACCGAGCTGAAAAAACTGCCCGCTTACCGCTTTACGCCGGTGATTATGCTGACCACCGAAGGCGCCGAGGAAAAAAAACAGGCCGGCAAGGCGGCCGGTGCCAAAGCCTGGGTGGTCAAGCCGTTTAAAGCCGAGCAAATGCTCGATGCCGTTAACAAGCTGATCCTGCCGTGAGGAACCTATGTCAGTAGTCATATCGCAACAAGCCGACTTTCAGCTGCTGGCCTTTGACGGTGAGCTGACCATTTTTAATGTGCGCGACAGCTTCGATGCGCTGAGCCAGGCATTGCAGGATAAACCGGAAAAAGTCATTGCCGATGTCAGCGCCATTACCGATTTCGATTCTGCCGGTTTGCAACTGCTGCTGTGGCTGCAGCAGTGGCTGGTACCGGGCACTGTGGTGGTTACCGGCAGCGACAACCCGGTAGTGGCGCGCGTGCTGACGTTATACCAGCACCAGTTGCCAGACCGTGTCAGCAGCCAGGAGTAAACAATAATGGATATGGAATACGCCAGACAGCTGTTTATTGATGAAGCACATGAACTGCTGCAAAGTATGGAAGCCTGCCTGCTGGAAGTAGAAGACGGCAGCGCCGGCATTGAACAGCATATCGACGCCATTTTCCGCGCCGCCCACACCATTAAAGGCTCGGCCGGTTTGTTCGGCTTTGATGATGTGGTCGCCTTTACCCATAACGTCGAAAGCGTGCTGGACAAAGTACGTGCCGGCCAGCTGCTGTTTGATAACACCCTGGCCGAGCTGATCCTGGACTGCCATACCCACCTGAGCCAGCTGATTGACAGCCTAAGCGATGCCAGCCTGCAGGTGGATAAAGACAGCGGCAGCCGCTTGCTGACGGCCCTGGCCGCTTATCTGGCACCGGCAGCCCCTGTGGCCGCAGCAGATACCGCCGCGCCGGATACGGCCGAACCTGAACTGTGGCGTATTCATATCCGCTATGGCGAAGAGGTGTTCCGCGATGGCATGGACCCCTGCTCGCAGCTGAGTTTTCTGCAGCAGCTTGGTCAGTTAACCGATGTCAAACTCAGCTGCGTACTACCGCTGGACAACTTTGATCCCGAGTCCTGTTATTTTGACCTGGTCATTACACTGGATTCACAGGCCAGCAAGCAACAGATTGAAGATGTGTTCGAGTTTATCCAGGACAGCTGCGACATCAGTATCCAGACCCCGACACAAATGGCGACGCTGTTGCAGCAACTGCCGCAGCAGGAAGAACGGCTGGGCCAGGTGCTGCTGGACGCCGGTGTGGTAACACAGCGCGAGCTGAGCAAGGCACTGCACAGCCAGCAGGCCAGTTTGCAGCAGCAGGACAAAGCCGCCAGTGTCGGCGCATTGCTGGTGCAGCAGGGCGCGGTTGACCCTGGCCTGGTGGAAGCGGCAGCACAACGGCAGAAAAATGCCGAGCCGCAGCGGCTGGCCGATGTGCAATTTCTAAAGGTTGAGGCACGGCGGCTGGACAGCCTGATCAACCTGATTGGCGAACTGGTGACGGCCGGTGCCGCCAATGAACTGCTGATCTCGCAGCTTAATGATGAAAAACTGGCCGAATCGTTCTCGGTGATGACCTACCTGCTGGAGCAAATCCGTGACAGTGCGCTGGGGCTGCGGATGGTGCAAATCGGCGACTCGTTCGGCCGGTTAAAACGCATAGTGCGCGATGTGTCCAAAGAACTGGGCAAAGATATCCAGCTGGACATCGGCGGGGCCGAAACCGAGCTGGATAAAAGCATGGTGGAAAAACTGTCCGATCCGTTAATGCATATAGTGCGCAATGCGCTGGACCACGGCATAGAGCCGCGCGATTTGCGGCTGTATAAAGGCAAACCGGCGCATGGCCATTTGTGGCTGAATGCCTACCATGAAGCCGGTGCTGTAGTGATTGAAATCCGCGATGACGGTGCCGGGCTGGATGCGGAGAAAATTCGTGCCAAAGCCATCGAAAAAGGCCTGATCCAAAGCGGGCAGCAACTGGGTAAGGAAGACATTTACAAGCTGATTTTCGAGCCGGGTTTTTCCACGGCGGCCAGTGTGACCAACCTGTCCGGCCGCGGTGTCGGTATGGATGTGGTCAAGCGTAACCTGGAAGAGCTGCGCGGTCAGATTTTTATTGAGTCTGACAAGGATGTCGGCACCACCTTCCGTATCCGCCTGCCGTTAACACTGGCCATTATTGACGGCTTTGAGGTCAGTGTCGGCAACACCCACCTGATCCTGCCGCTGAACATGGTGCAGGAATGTATTGAATTTAAAGATGCCCGGCTGGCCGAGCAGCGCGATTACCTTGACCTGCGCGGTGAAGTACTGCCGTTTATCCGGGTCGAGGATATTCTGCATGTGTCCGCCCGGGCCGAGCGGGAAAATATCATCGTAGTACAGTACGGCAAAAACCGGGCAGGTTTGGTGGTGGGCCAGCTGCATGGCGAATTGCAGGCGGTGATTAAGCCGCTGCACCCGGTGCTCAAAGGTGCCAAAGGCATCAGCGGCTCTACCATTTTAGGTTCCGGCGATATCGGTTTTATTCTGGATGTGCCGCAACTAATTGACTTTGCTATTAATAAAGAGACAAAAACATGTATGAACTAACTGCTGCCGGACAGCGGGGGGCAAGCCATGAATGACAGCATGTTAAACAAGGCGTTACAGCAGTACCTGACATTCAGCCTGCGTGATGAGCATTTTGGTATTGCCATCGACAGTGTGAAGGAAATTATCGAGTACGCCAATATCACTACGATCCCGCTGATGCCGGATTTTGTCAAAGGCGTACTGAATCTGCGCGGCGATGTGGTGCCTGTGATTGATTTATCGCTGCGGTTTGGCAAAAAGGCGACCAGTATCAATGACCGTACCTGCATCATTATTCTCGAACTGCTGTTTGAAGAGCATAAGGTGACGTTGGGCGCGGTGGTGGATCATGTCAGCGAAGTGGTCGATGTGGCGGAGGAAGATATTGAGGCACCGCCATCGTTTGGTGCCAAGATCCGCGCCCAGTTTATTAAGGGTGTCACCAATATAGACGGTCAGTTTGTCATTTTACTGCGCGCCGAACGGGTATTGTCGGTCGAGGAAATGGCCGCTGTGATAGAGAACGTTGTTGAAAAATAATCGCTCAGAGGTTGATATGTTTAAAAATATGAAAGTTGCAACCCGTCTGGCAACCCTGGCCGGTTCGCTGGTGCTGTTAATCCTGCTGGTTGGCCTGCTTGGGATCTATGCCACATCACAGGCCAACCGCTCTATGGCCACTATTTATAATGACCGGGTGGTGCCGTTAAAAGACCTGAAATTAATCGCCGATATGTATGCCGTCAATGTGGTGGATATTACGCATAAGGTACGCAACAAGGCGCTGGACTGGCCGCAGGGGCTGGACAGTGTGCAGCAGGCCGACAGCATGATCCAGCAGCGCTGGGCAGTGTATCTGGCGACAGATCTGGTAGCAGAAGAGCAGGCGCTGGTGCAGGAACTGCGCCCGTTACTGCAGGCAGCCAATGCCGCAGTAGCGGAATTAAAAGATATTTTCCAGCAACGTGACAGCGCCCGCTTGGATCAGTTTGTGCTGCAGCGGCTGTACCAGATTATTGAACCGGTGTCTGACCGTTTCAGCCAGCTGGTCGATGTGCAACTGGTGGTGGCAGAGCGGGCTTTTGACGAGTCCAACGCGGCGTACCAGCGCACGCGGTTGATCAACAGCCTGGTGATCCTGTTCAGCGTAGTGCTAAGTGCGGTGCTGGGGGTGCTGATTGCCCGCAGCCTGATTTCGCAGCTGGGCGGCGAGCCGCAGTATGCCGAGGAGATCATCAGCAAAGTGGCCGCCGGGGATTTATCGGTACAGGTGCAGTTGCAGCCGGGGGATAACAGCAGCATGTTGGCCGCCATCGCTCAGATGGTGTTGAAATTATCCTCTATTATCAGCGAAGTACGCGCCACTGCCGATACGCTGTCGTCGGCATCGGAGCAAATGAGCGCTACGGCCCAGTCGTTAAGCCAGTCGTCGTCAGAGCAGGCCGCCAGCGTCGAAGAAACCTCGGCCGCGATGGAAGAAATGGCCGCATCCATTGGCCAGAACAACGAAAACTCGAAGATCACCGAAGGTATTGCCAACAAGAGCGCGCAAAATGCTATCAGCGGCGGTAAGGCCGTGGCCGAAACGGTAGCGGCGATGCGGCAGATCGCCGAGAAAATCAGCGTGATTGACGATATTGCCTACCAGACCAACCTGCTGGCGCTGAATGCCGCCATTGAGGCGGGCCGGGCCGGCGAGCATGGCCGTGGTTTTGCTGTGGTGGCGGCCGAGGTGCGCAAGCTGGCCGGACGCAGCCAGGTGGCCGCCAAAGAGATAGGTGAAGTGGCTGGCAGCTCGGTGCAGTTAGCCGAACAGGCCGGCAGCCTGTTACAGGAAATTGTGCCGTCGATCCAGAAAACCGCCGAACTGGTGCAGGAAATAGCCGCTGCCAGCTCCGAGCAATCCGGTGGTGCCGGTGAAATTAATAATGCCATCGGCCAGATCACCCAGGCCACACAGCAAAATGCTGCCGCGTCGGAACAATTGTCTGCCACCTCGGAAGAGCTGACCCAGCAGGCGGTGCAGTTGCAGGACATGATGGCGTTCTTCCAGCTGGAGCAGCAAGCTCCCCGGCAGCGTAAAACCGGCAAAGCGGCGGCTAAAGCACCCGCGCGGCCAGCGCGTAGCAAACCGGCGGTTGCCGAGCGGGATTTTGAAGGCGAGAGTTTTTAATGTGCTATCAATCAGCGGGCAACCGGCTGCAGGGTGCAAGTGTGACTAGCAGGAGTCGTTATGGGCGCTAATATGACAGTAAAGCGGTTGTTCAGCTGCCTGGTGCTGGTATTGGCGGTACTGATGCTGGGGCTGGCGCTGGCACAAACCCGGTTATCGGCCAGCACGGAAGCGCTCAGTACGACCTATGCCCAGCGTTATGCGTCGTACCTGCTGGCCGATGAACTGCGGCAAAGCTCTGACGATTTAACCCGGCTGGCCCGTACCTATGTGCTGACCGGTGATGACAAGTATGAGCGGTTTTACAACCATATCCTCGATATCCGTAACGGCCAGCGGGCCCGTCCGCAGCAATACCAGCGGATCTACTGGGACTTTTATACCGTTGAAGGCAAGCCACCGCGGGCCGACAGCACCAGCAAAATGGCCTTGCTTGAGCTGATGCAACAGCAGGGTTTTACCGCTGCCGAACTGGACAAACTGGCCGAAGCCAACCGTAACTCTGATGCGCTGGTAGATACCGAAGTGGTGGCGATGAATGCGGTCAAAGGGCTGGTACGTGATGCCAGCGGCAAGTTTGTTAAAGGCCAGCCGGACATGCAGCAGATGATCAGGCTGATGCACGATGACAGCTACCACAGCAATAAAGCCAGCATCATGCGGCCGATTGATGAGTTTTTTGCCATGATGGACCAGCGTACCGCCCAGGCGGTGACTGATGCCGAAGCGGCGGCAGCCAACATGCGGTTGCTGATTTATCTGATGCAGGGCGCCGTGCTGCTGGTACTGTGTGCCGCTTTGCTGTTCAGTTACCGGCTGCTGTTGCAAAAACTGGGTGGCGAGCCGGTGTATGCCGAACAGGTGATCAGCCAGGTAGCCGCCGGGGATCTATCGGTACAGGTGCAACTGCCGCAGGGCGATAACAGCAGTATGCTGTATGCGATAAAACAGATGGTAGCCAGGTTATCGTCGATTATTTATGACGTGCGCGTCACCGCCGATACGCTGTCATCGGCGTCAGAGCAAATGAGTGCCACAGCCCAGTCATTAAGCCAGGCCTCGTCAGAGCAGGCCGCCAGCGTCGAGGAAACCTCGGCGGCAATGGAGCAAATGGCGGCGTCTATCGGCCAGAACAACGAGAATGCCAAAGCTACCGAAAGTATGGCCAGTAGCAGTGCCAGAAATGCTGAACATGGTGGCCGTTCGGTAGCCGAAACCGTGCTGGCGATGCGGCAGATCGCCGAGAAAATCAGCATTATTGACGATATTGCCTACCAGACCAACCTGCTGGCACTGAATGCCGCCATTGAAGCAGGCCGGGCCGGCGAGCATGGCCGTGGTTTTGCCGTGGTGGCGGCCGAGGTGCGCAAGCTGGCCGGGCGCAGCCAGGTGGCCGCCAAAGAGATAGGTGAAGTGGCTGGCAGCTCGGTGCGGCTAGCCGAACAGGCCGGCAGCCTGTTACAGGAAATTGTGCCGTCGATCCAGAAAACCGCCGAACTGGTGCAGGAAATTGCTGCCGCCAGCTCCGAGCAATCCGGCGGCGCCGGTGAGATAAACAATGCCATTGGCCGGATCACCCAGATCACGCAGCAAAATGCCGCCGCATCGGAACAATTGTCTGCCACCGCAGAAGAGCTGACACAGCAGGCCACGCAGTTGCAGGACATGATGGCGTTTTTCCGGCTGGAGCCACAGCAGGCACAGGAGTAACGGCTATTGCAAACGCTTGCCACACTGTCAGATCAGAGTTTCCGCCAGTTTTGCCAGTGGTTATACCAGCGTAGCGGTATTTACCTCAGTGCAGAGAAAAAGCAACTGGTCAGTGGCCGGCTGCAAAAACGGTTACGCGAATTACAGCTGGCCAGTTTCGAGCAATACCTACAGCTGATCAGCAGTGCACAACAGGGTGACGAGCAGCAGATAGCGCTGAACCTGCTGACGACCAACGAAACGTTTTTCTTTCGCGAAGAAAAGCATTTTGATTTTTTGCGCCAGCAACTGAAGGGCAGTTTGGCCACAGTGCCGGAGCTGGCGATCTGGAGCGCGGCAGCATCAACCGGCGAAGAGGCCTACAGCCTGGCAATGTTGCTGACCGAACAGCGCGGCCTGCAGCGCAACTGGCGTATTGTCGGTACCGATATTAATACCCGGGTGCTGGAGCAGGCCCGTAATGGTGTGTACCCGATAGAGCGGGCACAGCGTATTCCGCAGCCGATGCTGAAGCAATGTTGCCTGAAAGGCACCGGTAAGGATCAGGGCTTGTTCCGCTTTCGGCCGGAACTGCGCCAGCGGCTGGAGTTTCGCCAGGCAAACCTGATGCGGCCACTGGCCATGACCGATAAGTTTGATGTGATTTTATTACGTAATGTACTGATTTATTTTGAATTGCAGGATAAGCAGCAAGTGGTGGCCAATGTGCTGCGCCAGTTAAAGCCTGGTGGTTTGCTGCTGGTGGGGCACTCGGAAAGTATTCACGGTTATGATGCGCGCTTGCAACCGCTGCAGCCCAGCTGTTACCGGTGGCTGCCATGAAAAAGGTGATTTTGGCACCGGCTGCCGCAGTGCGGCCTATAGTGAATCTGGCGCCGGGCAGTTTTGTGCACGGCACCGGCGGCAAGGAGCTGTACTTTACTGTGCTGGGCTCCTGCGTGTCGCTGATTATCTGGCACCCGGCCAGCCGGTTTTATGCGATGTGCCACTATATTAATGCCTGCACGCCACCGCATGGCGACGTGTCAACGGCGGTAAAAGGCAAATATGCCGATCAGATCCTGCCGTATTTCTGGCAACTGGTAGGCAAGCATAAATTACCGCCGCATGAACTGGTACTGACCCTGACCGGCGGTGCCGCGTCCAGCGGCAGCCAGCAGTTACAGGCCAGGTTTCAGGTGGCGCAGAGCAACCTGGCACTGGCCGGGCAGTTTCTCAGCCAGCACCAGCTGGTGCTGACCCGTTGCGATACTGGCGGTAGCCAGGCGCGGCGGGTGAAGTTTTACAGCGACAGCGGGCGGGTAGATATTATCAGGTTACCGGAGGCGCAGGCGGTATGAGCAAAAGGATCAAGGTGCTGGTGGTGGATGACTCCGCCGTGGTGCGGCAGGTGCTGGGCAGTATGCTGGCCGAACAGCCGGATATTGAACTGATAGGCACGGCGGCCGATCCGATTTTTGCCCAGGCCAAAATGCAGCTTGACTGGCCGGACGTGATTACGCTGGACGTGGAAATGCCGCGCATGGATGGCATTACCTTTTTAAAACAACTGATGCGGGAGCGGCCAACACCGGTGGTAATTTGCTCGTCGCTGACCGAGCAGGGCGCCGAAACCACAATAGAAGCGCTGTCTGCCGGGGCCGT
>CAZEGA010000005.1:25349-26967 GCA_964511675.1 uncultured Rheinheimera sp. | reverse complement strand
GGTAAAAATGCTGACGGCCCCGGCAGACAGCATTTTTACCAAACCGCAGCTGGGGGTAAAGGAGTTTCTCGAAAGCAGCAGGGCAGCGCTGCTGGCGGCAGTGCGCGAGGCGGCGCGCAGCAATACCCGTAACCTGGCCGCCAGCCTGATGCCGGCCCGGCCAGCGGCCAGCGCCGTGTTGCCGGTGCCGCCCGTTCCCAGCCGGGCAATGAGCAAGACCACCGAGCGGGTGATTGCCATAGGCACCTCGACCGGTGGCACCATAGCGCTGGAGCGGGTTTTAACGGCGTTACCTGGCACAGGCCCGGGCATTGTTATCGTGCAGCATATGCCGGAAAAATTTACCGCCGCCTTTGCCCAGCGGCTGAACAGCCTGTGCGAACTGGAAGTGCGCGAAGCGCAGGACGGCGACCGCGTGCGGCCGGGGCTGGCGCTGATTGCACCCGGCGGTAAGCATATGACGTTAACCCGTAATGGTGCTTATTACCATGTAGCGGTAAAAACCGGGCCAGTGGTAAACCGGCATTGTCCGTCGGTCGATGTGCTGTTTCGCTCGGTGGCCCGCTGCGCCGGTAAAAATGCAGTGGGTATTATTATGACCGGTATGGGCGACGACGGTGCCCGTGGCCTGCTGGAGATGCGCGAAGCCGGGGCGGATACTTTTGGCCAGAACGAAGCCAGCTGTGTGGTATTTGGTATGCCGAAAGAGGCGATTAAACGCGGTGCCGTGCAGCAGGAAGTGGCACTGGAACAGGTTGCCAGCCTGATTGTCGGCTATAGCAATTAACGGGAGCAGAACGATGCAAGTGATGTCAGTTCTTATCGTCGAAGACAGCAAACCGCAGCGCCAGTACCTGTGCGATCTGTGTGCTGAACTGGGCATTGGCCGGATTGAACAGGCAGAAAACGGCCGGGTGGCACTGAACCTGTTGCAGCAACAGACGGATGGTTTTGATGTGCTGATCTGTGATCTGGAAATGCCGGATCTGGACGGCATTGAACTGATCCACCTGCTGGCCCAGCAGCAGATCGATACGGCGATTATTATTGCCAGTGGCCGGGAGCCGGCACTGATGGCGGCGGTAGAGCTGATGGCCACGTCAGAAGGTTTGCGGGTACTGGGCTCGTTGCACAAACCGATAGCCAAGGCAGCGCTGATCAGCTTGCTGGAACCTTACAACAGCCAGGCCCGCCACGCGGCGGTGCACCGGCAGCAGGCGAAAGTGGCGTTAAGCCTGCCCGAGCTGGAAAAGGAATTGCGCCAGCATCACTTTTTGTTGCATTACCAGCCGAAAATTAATATGCAAACCGGCCAACTGAGCGGGGTGGAAGCACTGGTGCGGTTGCAGCTGCAAAATAACCTGATATTTCCCAACGATTTTATTCCGCAGTGCGAGCAATACAAGTTAATTGATGCGTTAAGTTATGAAGTGGTACGCCTGGCAACAGAGCAACACCAGCGCTGGGGTGAGGCCGGGCTGGATACCAAAATTTCAGTGAACTTATCCGCTATATCTTTTGATAACGACACCTTTTCGCAGAACATTATGGCGTTGCTGGAGCAGGCCGAAGTGTCGGCCGACAGCCTGATCTTCGAAGTCACCGCAACCGGCATTAT
>CAZEGA010000005.1:24625-25339 GCA_964511675.1 uncultured Rheinheimera sp. | reverse complement strand
GTCTGGCCGGGGCCGGCCTGTCGATTGACGATTACGGCACCGGTTACTCATCGATTAAGCAATTAACCCAGATCCCGTTTACCGAACTGAAAATTGACCGCAGTTTAATTGACGGCATTGCCGACAAGGCACATTTGCAGGTGATTTTTGAAAGCACGCTGGATATGTGCAACAAGCTGGGCATTACGCTGGTGGCCGAAGGCATTGAGAAGCAGGCCGACTGGCTGTACCTGAAAGACGCGGGTTGCCATATTGCGCAGGGCTATTATGTGGCCCCGCCGATGCCGGAAGCGGCCTTATTAAAATGGGTTCAGGACGGCATGCCGTTTTTCCGCTAAAAGTACGGCTGGCCAGATTGGCAACAGGGAAGCTACAATGACACATTATATTTTTACAGACAGACACTGCCAGAGACCGAAATGCCACTGACAAAACAACCGCTGGAATTACAGCTGCGGCAGGGCGTGCGGCTTATTGCACTGTACCCTCTGCTGGTGCTGTTGTTGTTATTTACCCTGTTGTTTATTCTGGCGGCTTATGGCAGCTATATTGCCGGGCAGGTGTTGCAACAGGAGTTACATCGCAATCTGATCGACGTCAGCCAGCGCGAAGCCAAAATGATTAACGAGCAGTTGCTGGAAGTCAGTAACACGGCAAAGATCTTACAGGCTGAGCATCAGTTTTTATTCAGCCTGCCGCGGCAGCAGGATCTGG
>CAZEGA010000005.1:0-24615 GCA_964511675.1 uncultured Rheinheimera sp. | reverse complement strand
GTGCTGGGCGTTGCAGAACCGGTGTTTCGTACCGGGGCGGCGGGGGCCATCTACAAAGCAGATAATGGCGGCGCCACCCTGTTTTATTCAGCGTCGACGGAGTTCGGACCAGAGCAGCGCTGGAAAGCGCGTAATTCCGAGCGGCTGGACACCCTATACCGGGCCATTGTGCAGACTAACCCTATTGTCAGCCAGGTGTATTTTAACAGCCATGACAATATGAGCCGGGTGTACCCGTTTTTGCCAAATGCCGAGCAGTTATTCAGCCCGATAGAGCAGATGTCAGATTACCCGTTCTATTATCTGGCTGATGCCATGCACAACCCGCAGCGCGAAGCCGTATGGACGTCGGCCTACCTGGACCCGGCAGGAATGGGCTGGATGGTATCGGCTATTGCGCCGGTGTATAACGGCGATGTTCTCGAAGGGGTGCTGGGGCTGGATATTACACTGAAGTCGTTAGTCGATAAACTGTTCAGCCAGCAATATGTGTCAGCCAGTAAAGTGTTTTTTCTGGACCAGCAGCAGACCCTGCTGGCGATGTCGCCGGATATGGCCAGCCTGCTCGGTATGCAGGAGCTGACCAGCTACCATTATGAAGGTAAGCAGCCAGCCCAGCAGAATATGCAGAAACCGCAAGGGTTCCAGCTGCAGGCATTGCAGGATCAGCAGTTCAGCCGGGATGTGCTGGCACTGTTACACAGTGAGCAGACATCGGGCCAGATCACCGTGCATAACACCGACTATATCGTGGCCAGAGTGCCAGTGTTAGCCACCGGCTGGCAGATGTTTATACTGCAGGATATGTCGCAGGTGATGTTACCGCTGCAGCAACTGGAACAAACCTGGTTAAGCATAGCGGTATCGGTGTTTGTGCTGCTACTGCTGGGCAATGCGCTGTACCTGCATTATGTTTACCGGCGTTCGCGCCGTTTTGCCCACAACATTGTGGTGCCGATTAACCAGCTGGCCGAGCAGACATTGCAACTGGGCAAAAAAGGTGTGGTCAGCGGCAACGGACTGGCCGACAGCCCGATCCGTGAAGTGGCCGTGCTGGCCGGTAATTTCAGCCGGATGGCGGCCGAGCTGGAAGAACGTACCCAGCGTCTGGCCAAAGCCAACACTGCCCGCAGCATACTGGAAGAAAAAGCCCGCCTGTACCAGATCATGGCCAGTACCGATCAGCTGACCGGCCTGCATAACCGTAAGCATCTGGACACTATTTTACGCCACGAAGGTATTCGTTCGCAGCGCTATGGTACACAGCTGAGCCTGATGATGCTGGATATCGACCATTTTAAGCGGATTAACGACAACTTTGGCCACCAGGTCGGTGATCAGGTACTGAAACAGGTGGCCCGCTGTCTGAAAAATGCGTTACGTGAGTCTGACGTGCTGGGCCGCTGGGGCGGCGAAGAGTTTTTGCTGCTGTGCCCGAATACCGGGTTACAGGATGCCAGCCTGCTGGCAGAGAAGTTACGCCAGCAGGTAGAACAACTGAAATGCCACGACCAGCTTATTGTCACCGTGTCGATAGGCGTGGCACAAATGCAACAAGGCGAGCGGACAGAACAGACCATTGGCCGGGCCGATGCCATGTTATATCGCTCAAAACATCATGGCCGCAATCAGGTCAGTCTGGATATAAAAGAGGATCGGTAGTATGGATTATAAAGTTCTGGTGGTGGATGACAGTAAGGTCTCCCGGATGTTTATCAGCAACTACTGCCGGCAACTGCAACCGGACTGGCAGATATTTGAAGCACAGGATGGCGAACAGGCGTTGCAACTGGCCGGGCAGCATCAGTTTTATCTGATAACACTGGATTACAATATGCCGGGTATGAGCGGGCTGGACACTGCCGCGGCCCTCAAAACGACACAGCCAGATTGCTTTATTGGCCTGCTTACTGCTAATGTGCAACGCTCTACGCAGGAAGACGCCCAGGCGGCTGGCATCTGGTTTTATAAAAAGCCGGTTAACCTGGAACTGGTCCGGCAGATCTTACAAGAGGTCGAGGCGTTTTATGGTGCAGTTTAACGAATTACAAAAAGACGCATTATGCGAGATTTTTAATATCAGCGTCAGCCAGGCGGCTGCCGCGCTGAGCGAGATTGTGCAGGAACGGGTGCGGATGACAATACCGGCGGTGGAGATCTGTGATGCCGCCAAGGCTATCGTCTATCTGGATCAGGGCTATGATATTTGCGGCATCTCACAGCGTTTTCACAGCGATTTTGAAGGCCGGGCAGTACTGGTTTTCCCTGAGCACCGCAGTCTGGAACTGGTTCGGTTGATGGTAGGGGTAGAGGTACCGTTGGACACGCTGACCGAAATGGAGCAGGACGCGCTGGCTGAAATTGGCAATATAGTGCTCAATGCCTGTTTAGCATCGTTGTCTGATATGTTTCACCAGCAGTTTGACTGCGATATCCCGCAGCTGGTGGTCGGTAGCAGCGACTCGGTGCTCAGTGGCTATACCGATGACAATATCCTGATCCTGCTTAAGATTAAATTTATCCTCGATCAGCAGGAACTGGAAGGGCATATTATCTTTGTTGTTAATGCGCAGTCGCTGGAAGCACTGGAGCACTCGATTAACCAGTTCCTGCAGGCCGTTGGCGGCGCTTATTAGGAGCGGGCCGCCAGGGTTGAGATAACGCATCGTGCCGCAGGCACGGTAACCGGGTATGTGATGAAATCTATACTGTATTTACTGCTGTGCGGTGTGGTTATGCTGGCAGGGGCAGCGGCGTTGGCAGCACAACAGCCACTGCGGCTGTTAACCGAACATAGCCCGCCGGGTGAGTATCTGGACGATGACGGCAAGGTAACCGGGGCCACAGTGGCGTTAATCCGCCTGTTGCAGCACCGGCTGGGTGAGCCCGGCAATATCGAATTGTTACCCTGGGCCAGGGCGTTTGATATGGCAAAGGCCGGGCCGGATATAGCCCTGTTTGAGACTACCCGCAGCACAGCCCGTGAACCGCTGTTTAAGTGGGTAGGGCCGCTGAAACACTACCGTATTATGTTGTATGGCCGTGCTGATCGCATAGCCACCAATGCCGCCATACTGCCCAGCCGGCTGGTTGCCTGTGAATACCGTAATTCCGCCCTGGTAGATGAACTGACACGGTTAGGCTTTATCCTTGAGCAGAACCTGATGCTAACCCGGCAAGCCGGCGATTGCTTCGATATGTTGCTGCGCGGCCGGGTAGATGTTACCACGATGAACGACAACAATTTTCTCGAGCAAAGTACCGAATTTGCCAGCCAGGGCGTGCCGCTGGTAGCGGTAATGCCGGTAACGGATATTAAGCTGTATCTGGCGTTCTCCCTGGATGTGGATAATGCCAGGGTAGCCCGCTGGCAGGCCGCACTGGAACAGAGCTATCTTGACGGCAGTATGCGGGCGCTGTATCAGGGTATTTACCCCGAGCAGGTGATAGCCCGGCTGGAAGCCTTTGCCGCAGAGCAGGCCGCTGCCGGTGCTGAGCACTGATAACAATATCCTGTTGCCCTGCATTCCTGCGAAGTAAAGCTGCCCCCTTTGTTCGTAAAGCAGATGCTTTTATAGTGTTACCTTCTGTACAGTATTTACCGGAGACCAGCCATGACGCCTGTCTGCAGCTACTTTGATAACCAGCGCCTAACCCTGCAAAGCGGCAGCCGTTTACCGGCGACGCAATACGGCTTTAGCGAGGTATGCCAGTTTATTCACAGCGCCAGTGAGGCAGGCTTGCAGGTAAGTTGTTTTGCCTTTGCACCGGTAAAACAACAGGCCGAACTGCGCGCCCTGGCCAGAGAGCTGGGCGCGCGGGAGTTTATTGTGAAAACCTGTCAGCCGGTGTTTACCGGTTAACGGTATCAAACTACCGTAAAATAGCTGGTGACAGCATGTTTCCGGTAACAAACTACTGTATAGGTTTAAAAACCGGAGCTAAACTACCGTAAAGGCAGATTTGGAGACGGGTAAATGCATCTACAGGTATTTTTTGCTGGCTGCTGGCACGATGCTGCCGTTTTGCGTTTCTCTGGCACGGGCAAGCACACGGCTGTTAATCGACGCAGGTTGCCCGGACGAGATCGTTAACTTTCCGGCGATAGGCTTTGCCCATCTGGAAAACAAGCTGAAACGGATGAAGCTGTTATGAGCCAGATTGATCACGCTGAGTTGATACAGGGTATTACCGATAAGCTCAACCGGGCTGAAATAACGCTGGGTCAGGCTATTTACCGTATCCGCACCGACTTGTATCAGCTGACCCAGGCAGAGTATACCCGGCTGTGTAAGGTATCAGATAAAACCCTGCGTGAAGTTGAAAAAGGTAACACCGACCCGCGCCTGTCTATTGTTGAGCGCTTATTACGCCCTGGCGGCATGGCAATAGCCGCCAGGGTAATAACAAACAGGGTGCAAAATATGTCAGAGCGCGTGCAAAACAAGCTGTAGCCATCCTGGTTGTTACAGCTACCGTTTTCTGTTACTCATCGGGGTTATTAGGCTGTACTCATTTACAAGCTGGAGCATAGACGGTGGTTGCGTTGGATCAAAGTTTGGTAGATGTTTAGTTAATGTAGCTTATTTATCAAGTTTTTATCGATTGCCCATCGTTTCTATTGTGATACAGTATTGTCAGATTGTGTACCAAGGAGCGGTAACAAAGCCGCTTTAAATCAATAAGGTATCTGAATATATGCGGCTTAGAGAAGTTCTGGGAGTGCTTTCTAAATCCTCGCCTTATGCAGTTTCGACTGAAAATAAATATACCGAGCCGCATAACCCACTTGATCAAATCAAGATGGATTTGTATGTCTCTATGCCGATTGAGCATAGAGTCGACGAAGTCATTTCTTTATTAAACTCAGCACCTAGGCAGGTTTTTTTCTTATGCGGCAGTAGCGGTGATGGTAAGTCTGAATTACTGGTTCAATCTAAAAGGAAAGCGAGTGGGCATGTGCGCTTTCACTTTGATGCAACACACAGTTTTGACCCGCACGAAGATGCAGTGCAAACTCTGGATAAGCTGTTTGACGAATTTGAGCAAGGTGAAGTTTCTTTAGTCGTCGGTATTAATGTCGGCATGCTTGGGAACTATGAGCAAGAAGGGCGAAATACGTTTTTCAAATCAGCTATAAAGGCCTATCAACAAAATAAAACGCAAATTGCAGGCTTCACTTTTGTAAACTTTGAAGATTACCCGAAGTTTCAAATAACAAAAAACGGTATCCATGCCGATTTTGCCCGCAAGATATTAGCCCGTATAACATCACCAGATTCATTATTGTTCAAGATTTATCAGCAAGAGAGCGCTAACCAACTCGATGCTGAGAGCCAACGCGTAGTAATAAATTATCGCTTACTGTGTTTGCCTGAGATACAGGACGTTATCGTTGAGTTGTTGTTTAAAGCTCGCTTAGTGCGAGATCAATTTTTAACTGCCAGGGGGCTGTTAGATTTTGTCTATCAATTACTTACTGGTGCAAGCTATTTATTCGATAACCTGTTTAGCGGTGGCGACAATGAGCTGGCCGATAAGTTGGTTGAGTTTGACCCTGCATTATTGCGTACAAAAGCGATAGACCACTTTTTAATGGCCGCAGATCTTAAGCTAGAAAATGAGCAATTTGATGCGTTCTGTTATGAAATCGCGGAAAAATATAGTCTTCCTCACCTTACGAATCCAAAGTCGTACATCAGGTTATTTTACATACTGAAAAATAGCGAGTTAGCGGCTAATTTCCCTCAGCAGTTTCAGCAAGATTTTGAACAACGCCTACTGAGCGATTATCTCGATGTTTATCGTTTGCATGTTTTTTATGAAGATTCGCCAACGTGCCGGGAGAAGTTGAAAGCTTTTTACAACAAACAACTAATATCTGCCTTGCGTCTTTACATCAACCGTAATGCGCCGCAACTCTCTAACAAACAATTTTTGGTAGCACAACTTGATACATACAAAATAGCGGCACAGCTTGACCTAAAGCCCGATATTGCTGCAATCAAAGCCAATAAAATAGTTAAGCCGAATGCTTTTGTGGCTCAGCTTAAAGTCGGGGAGAAAGTGTTAGCTATTGAGCTACACATTAACTTGTTTGAACTGCTTGAGCGGATTAATGCCGGATACAGGCCGAGTAAGAATGATCGCAGTGCAGTCATTCTGCTTAACGAAGTTGCCAGCAAGATTGCACTTATCGCCCGCGAATCAAGCGAATTGCTGATCAGTTCAGAGTCTGCACAATACAAGTTCAGCCTGGATGATGACTACATTGAAGCTGAGAGGTTATAACAAGATGCCGTTAGCTGATAATTTAACGCCTCAAATCAATAGTGCAGCAACCTATTTTCCTATCTCTGCCCGTAGCGATAAAAGCAATGAATTCGATTGGGAAATTGTGAACCGCTTCTTTGTCGGCGAATTGTTCTCGATTTCTGCTAATGACAAAAAACTCGCGCAGTTTCAACAGCGTTGTAAAGATCACTTTCTAAACAAATTGAGCGACCCTGCTATGTGGCAGGTGATTGAAAAAATCTATTTCTCGCAGCGTAGTATCAAGAATATTGCCCCGGAAATGCAGATCTTCAGCGGCAGTTGGGATAAAGATGCTAACCCAGCGCCAGCAAACCGTATCGTTAATGTGTTGATGACAATGCTTGGCGACTTGCAACTTAGCGTTTCAACTGACGTGAAGCTGAACTTTATTGAAAAAGAGATTCGCAGTGCTTTTCACGCCGAATTTAAGCCAGAGAATTCTGCGGCTAAGGAAATTATGCCAATACCTTATCTTCCGCCGCAGGCAGAGGCTTTTAAAGCTGATTTGCATTACTTGCTCAGTAAGCAACATTACTTTCTGGCACACCTTACGCACTTTTTACGGTTTTATGTGTTTATTTACACCTGCCAGATGGCGTTGTCGATAAACAGCTGGAAGGATGGCGAGCCACAAAAGCTTAAAGATTGCTATTTTATTCTGGATAACGAAAAAGCCAGTAAAGAGCGGAGTATGCTGCGCGAACGTGGCTGTAAACAGGTTGAAAAGGGCATAGAGTTTTTATTTCCAGTTCTCGCTATGAACGAGTCTTTACAAGATAAAGAACAGGGTATAGTTCCGCTCTGGGCCTTGTACCCGCAGATAGCCGATGATGCACTAAGTCAACTTGTAGCCTATGCTGGTGACTTCGCCAAAGATAGAGGCCTTCAGTTTACTCCCTCGTATATCACAACAGTTGATGAAGCCTTGGCAGCATTACTTGAGTTATCAAAACTGCAGTTTGGTAAAAACGAATCACGCTCTGCAGCCGGAAATAAATTTATCAATTTCACCAAGTCAGCTCTATGCAGCAACTTTACCCGCACCCGGGGCAGTGCAGGTAAGGTTTTCGTGATTGATCAGGAATACTTATTATTGTTGACCAATCTGGCTATTGGCGAGCGAGGTAAATTGCGCTTGCACGAGCTAATTATTGAATTTCAAAAGCGTGGTGTATTTTTCGACCGGGAGAGCCAAGGGGCTTTGGTCGAGTTTTATGAGCGGCTAGGTAATGTTGAGCGCTTAAGCGATAGTGGGGATGCAGTGTATGTCAAAGCGACAATATGAAGATTTTCTGGTAGCGCGCTTCTGTAACTGGGCAGCGCAAAATCTGCGTATTGGTGAACGTATTCATTTTCGCTCCCCAGATGATGCAAATAGCTTACTGCTATACGAGGCCTTTATCAGGCAGGCGCATGCAGAATTTACGGTCATCATTGAGCAAAAAACCAGATACTTGCCTTACTTGCAGATTGGTCATTATCAAGTTATTCCGGTATTACACGCCGAGCGTAAGGTCGGTTTCACTGACAGTTATATTTCAACTCTGCGAGACTTGGTTTCTGAATCACAGGGGCAGTTAAAAAACAGCATTTTGCTTATTATCCATAACTCGTCGCTGGATACGCTAAATAACTCATCGCGCAATTTGTGTCTGGCCGAGCATGATGTTTGGAATCCGGCAGTAATCCGTGACGCGCTAAAAGATATGATTGAGCCTCACGCTGCAAGCCGGACGATTTCAGAAGCACTACTGGACCACCAGTTCAATGCGATCCTGTCCGATGGCGCAACCATGTTTGGTTTCCGTGATTTATACAATGCGGTACAAGATGGTCATATCGAGTTTAAAGAGCTAAATCTGCTGGATGACCCGGCAATAGGCGGTTGGGATAATACCGCCGCCATTGAAAAACGGCTGGCTGAGAATAAAAAACTTAAAGATCAAATTGAACACTTGGTAGAGCAGTATCCGTCTGAACTACAAGAAAAGCTGAAGGAGCTGGATTTCAGCGAAAAGTTTATTAAGCAGCATTTTCCAGATGGCGATCTGGCAAGCTGGCGCAGTACGCTGGATTATGGAGAGTGCAAAAAGGAACAAGAGAAAAACAGAGAAAACCTGCTTGAGTTGGAAAACGAAAGTGTTGATTTTGGTCACAAAGTTTACCCAGGCTCAAAAGCCGATACTGGTGCGGGTGCCAGAGAGCGTTACTTTATAATTGAAATACCCTCTGCAGATAGCCAATTTAAACTGACTTTAAGTTTCGTAAATGGCCTAATCAAAGACGAGCAGGTAAGACTCCGACCACAAGATAAAAGCATCTCTGTGACAGTGAATAAACGCTCGAATAAGCGTAACGTAATTGAAGTTTCTGGCAGTTTTAGTGGTAGCCCAACATTTTTTAGTCTTGAGCTAAAGCGCAGTAAGCCCCAGGAGAATTACCGTTATCGTGTGTTGTTATTGCCTGCTGGCGCCTTTTACGTGCCGGGCTTTGCCACTAACTTTATGTTAGTGCCGGCCAAGAGCAAGATCGTACTGCAAACAGATAGTACAGCCATGCAATTGGCAGAAAATGACCTTCCCGTTGTAACGATGACAGAAAATGGTCAGGAGTTTGATGTAAACACAACGGGTTCGGTGGATTACGAAGCGCTGGTTAATGTGACTGACCGCTTAAACTTCAAAATACGCAACACTGCGCACGTTTTACAGTTTGATGTCGAAGGCGCCGTATCATCAGACTCTTTAGCCTTACCATTGCTATTAGACAAAAGCCTGCATACACGCTTATTTAATGATGACTTTTATGGCGTATTTAACCCGATAAACGGCAAGGTAGCGCTAGATGGTAAAGAGCTAAACCCCCGCACTGAGCATCGTAAGTTATTAAAATCTGAAGCTGACTTGTTACAGCAACAATTATTGTCTGATGCAATCGCAGGGCGGCCTGCTATTTATCTGAATGATTTAGCACAGCCGTATCCGGATTTATTTGCCGACTATGCCGAGTTATTCACCTACCTCAACACCAAGCGCAGTTTATTAAGCCTGTCTGCCTGGGGCAGTGTTATTACTGGTATTGTGAAACGGCTGGTAAATAACTACATTACAGCGCTCCGGCAAATTCAAACCACTCGGCTTTTAAGTGCCGAGGAGCAATTACTGGTCAATCTGGGCTTTGCCAATATTGAAAACGAAGAATATTTAACGCCTTATCACCCGTTAAACCTAGCTTATTTTGCCTCGTTAACCGATGCGCTGCAGGCAGATGACAGTAAATCTTTTAAAACCTTGCCACCACCAACAGTACGCCGCTTAAACGCAGAAGGCTTGCTGCCGTTTAACTGGCACAACTATCATGATTTCAGCTACAGCCAGGTAGTGAAAGAAAACCCGATGTGGTTACAGGTTGTGCCATCCCGGCAAAGCCAGCTTGATTACATTCAGCGCTTAGTAAAAGACAAAACCAAAGAATTTATTGAAGCGTTTTTCACCCTGTTTGCCAGTGGTGAGAAAGATACTCTGCTAATTAATTCAATTAATAACGGCCACAATAAAGAGGTATTACTGGGGTTGGTGGAGTTTTTTAAAAAACGCAAACCGGAGCAAACCAGCCGTATTCACATCAATTTGTATGATGCACAGTTACAGCATACCTACTTTGATAAGGTGGCCGACGCGGAAACCTTAGACGAAGTAAAACGGCTATGTGAGCTAACAGCTGATAAAGACGATACCGATAGCGCTATTGATATGCTACGCCGGCGTATTACCTACAGTAAATTCCGATTACCACAGTCTGGCGAAAGCTTTAACTATGCACATTTAAGTTTCGTCAGAAATAACACACCGGTTATGAAGTCACCGGTAGACATTATGGCTGAACAAAGCGGTATTGCCTGCCATGGTTTACTGGCGGGTGAGACATCTTACGATGAACAATCCGATTACTTTACCACTGCTGGCCTCAGAAACATTAGCCTCGCAGAGGCACCACAGCTGCAAGTGATGCAAAAATACAGCGCACTGTGTAAAGCGGCTTGGTTAGGTGAAAAATACAGCGAAACCAGCAGCCTGGCGCTGAAAGTGTCAAACCAGTTACAGCAATTGTTAGAGGCGGTTTATGACGACAGCATCTGGACTACTATTATCGATCCTAAAGTCACACTGAAGTTCTTCAAAAATCAGAAGGATGTGGTGCTTATTCACTACACAGACAATTACGATACTAAATCTGCGAATTACGACGCCATCACCGTCACCAAGCGGCGTGATTTTTATGATCAAATTCTGGCACAAGGTAATCAGGGGTTAATTGACGAGTTTAATGCCTTTAACGGCGAGTGGCTGTTAAAAATGCTAACCCTGCCAGACAACGAGCGACGGGAGAAAAAAAGCATTATCGCTGCTTATAAGTACATTAACTGCTTGCTTTATCATAGCGATATTACCTGGGTGCCACTCAGCGTGGCAGAAATGCTGCGTGTGGCCGGCAATATTGGTCTGAAGATGAGCGATGCTGATTTTAGCCGTTACTCGCAGGGCGTGCGCCAGGGCGCAATTTCTGATGATGTGCTGTTTGTCGGTTTTAAACAGCAGCAAATGTACTTGCTACCGCTTGAAGTAAAAGTAGGTAAAAAGCAAAAGCACGATAAAGGCGTGCGCCAGGCTAAAGAGTTAAAGCGTTATTTAGTCGAGCAGCTATTTGGTCGGCCAGATTTGGCCGGCCATTTGTACCGTGGTTTATTTATCCGGCAAATCTTTATGCAGATTGATAAATACGAGCTGTATCGGGTGTATGCAGACCAGTATTTTAGCCCGTTAAAAGACCAGCGCGAATGGTGGTTGCAGGGCGACTACACCCTTGCTGATATCGCCGGTTACCCACAAGGTTTTGTGCTGGCCTTTATCGAGGGTGATTACTGCAACGAGCAGTACGAGCAAGACCAGAACATTTTGCAAATTAAGCTGCCAAGTGGTTATCAAGCTAAGTTTGTCAGCACATCGTTACAGACGTTACTGGCCGACTGCAGCAGAAAAGCGCTGGGGTATATCGACGAGGAATATATTCTGCAAGGCGATACCACGCCAGTTGCAATAGAGTGGACTGCAGAAGCCGTCGAAATTGAAGACGATAGCGACGATGCTCAACCGATAACCGAAGAAGATGACAATATCATTAGCTTGCCGGTTAATTACACACCTGAAACTACACCATTAAGTAATGTTGCACTTACTGCGCCTGATTATCTGCCACCAGCAAACAAGTTAGAAAATTGCCGACTGTTGATTGGCCACTCACCAAAAACGCAAGAAGCCATTTACTGGGAATATGGCCATAAAGATCTGGCTAACCGCCACCTTATTATCTTTGGTAACTCTGGCCAGGGTAAAACCTACTGCATTCAGGGCTTGCTAATGGAGCTGGCGAAGCACGCTATTAACTCCATGGTGGTCGATTACACTAATGGTTTCTTGCCTGAGCATTTAGAGCCGGAATTTATTGGCAGTGTAAAACCCAGAACGGATTTAATTGCTGATAAGCCATTAAAGCTAAACCCGTTTAAAAAGCAGAAGAATATCGTTGCCGGTACTGAGCTTACCGATAAAGCCTATGACGTAGCAACGCGGGTAGCTTCAGTGTTTAAATCGGTGTATTCCAGCATTGGTGATCAGCAGTTGCCAACATTAATCCGGGTTATTGAAGAGGGGCTGGAAACCTACGGCGAGCAATATAGCTTTGAGCATATGCTGCAAGCCCTAGAGGATTACGACCAAACCGGTATCAAGGTAGCTAATAAACTACTGCCATTGGTAAAAGCCAATATCTTCGCCTTTGATGATACTGGTGGCTGGGATGACATTTACCAATCGAAAGACTCCGTATGTCGGCTTATTCAAATGGCGCGTTTATCGCGTGATGTCTGGCTGGCGGCGGTGGAGTTTATTTTGTGGGATCTGTATTCCTACGCCTGCCTGCATGGCGGTAAAAACTCACCATTGCCAATAGTGCTGGACGAAGTACAAAACCTGGACCATCGCTTAGAAAGCCCTCTCGGCAAAATGCTTACCGAAGGCCGTAAATACGGCATATCGCTTATTCTTGCTACCCAAACCATGAGTAACCTGGGCAAAGATGAGCAAGACCGGTTATTCCAGGCCTCGCATAAGCTGTTCTTCGCCCCGGCAATGACAGAAGTGCAAACCTACGCCAAGTTGTTAGAGCAGGCGCTTCCAGGTTCTGATAAAAAATACTGGTTGAGTGAGCTGTCGAAACTGAAAAAAGGTGAGTGCATTTCTGTGGGTATGCACGCCAATGCAAACGGCGTACTGGTGCAGTCGGCTAAGCATCTAAAAGTGGCTCAGCTAAGCGCCAGGCTAGCCTTAAAAGAATAACGAAGTAAGGGATTATTGTGACTAAAGAAAAAGTGATGATTGACCGCAATTCAGAAGAAGTGCTAGCCCGAAAACGGGAAATTTCAGAGGCTAAGCGTGCAGCAGAAATAGTCACTCTGCGGGAGTGGTTCGACACTACACCCGAGCATGCGCCCGAGATTCAGGAGTATATAAAGCACTTTAAGAAGCTCGGTCGTTTGGGCAAAGAACTGCACAATCGCGAAGTCAAAAGAGTCACGGAACGTTTTGGCGATGAGGTAAGAACTTTGGTTGAAGCAACATATAGGCGAATAGATTTAGATATTATTGCTCCACTATGTGCGCTTGCATGTATAAGAAAAATTTAGGGGAATGTTTTGATAATTCTTTTTGTCATTGGTTTGGTTTTGCTTATGGTTATTCTAAGCCTTAAAAGCTTGAACGAGAGGGTTAAACCACACGCTCTCACATTGAGAGAGTTATTGATTACTATCCTTTGTTCATTATGTCCTATTATCTTGGCAAGTCTTATTAATAGTTGGTTTACTCCGGCATTGCTAATTGATGCTTTTTATTCAAGTTTTGCTATGGGGCAAGTTTTTCTTTTTACTTCTGCATTTTTATCAGCATTTTTTGTTTTCTACATGAGAGGCCGCGATAAGCCTCCCATGCTTATATTTATGTGTTTTCTTTATTCTGGGTTTGGTGGCGCATTTTTATACACTTTTGCTTACGCTACTCAGGTGCTGAATTTAACATCTCATGCCGCTCCAGAAACCATAAAACTAGCAGAATTTACCATTGTGCTTAGCGTTGTTGTTGTCTGGTACTGGTCAACTTTGCCAAGCTACAAAAAGTCAGGTTCGGGAGCAAAAGAGAACCAAAATCAACAATCTAGGTTGGAAAGCAAATTCGCAAACCTAAAAGGTAAGGAATAATAATGACTTGCATAGAATTTCACGCGCTACGGGTTGTTCAACCGATAGGTGAGTTTTATTTTGGGGTGATGGATGCTTCAGATCTAGTTTCAATATCGTATGCCGATGTCAGAAGAATGAAAAGAGAGGTGGAAGACTATCTTGGTATACAAAGAGAGTTAAAAACGAATAGGGTTAAAGAGATTAACGAATACATTTCTACGTTGGATGCGACGTTTCCAAATTCGATAATAGTTGCAATTCAAGACAAGTATGTAACTTACACAGACGGTTTAATGAAGCTGACGTTTGATGAGTTTGAAAAGTCAAAATTGGCAAAAGTGCTTGATGGTCAACATCGCCTGGCTGGCTTTGATGAGAAAAATGTAAACTTCAAAAACTTTGATGGAAATGATACTCCTTTTCAAGTGCTTGTGACTGTCTTTGTCGAAGCAGATATGGCAACCCAAGCCAAAGTGTTTGCTATGGTTAATCAAAACCAAACTAAAGTTAATCCCAGTTTAGTTTATGACCTTGAATCTCTATCAGTCTCTCGAAGTCCCGATAAGACAGCACATCAGATAGCCGTATTACTAAATAAAAACGAAGATTCCCCATTTTTCAGGAGAATTAAGCGCTTAGGTGTTAAGACAATTGATCATAATGGTGAGGCAGTAGAATATGAAATGCTAACGCAAGCCGCCTTTGTTTCTAATCTTGTCAAACTAATATCTCCTAGACCGAAAGAAGATAGAAATTTACTGTTAGGGAAAAAGAAAAAGTTTTTGAGTTTTTCTGACCGTAAATTTGATTATATGGATCAAGCATCCCTGAAACGCTGCGTGTTTCGAGAATGCTTTGTTAAAGAAAAAGATGAAATTATTGCATTAAATGTATTCAACTATTTTGAAGCAATCAGAAAAACATGGCCAGAAGAATGGGATGCAAGGAACAGGAAATCCGTCTTAAATAAAACTGTTGGTTTCATTGCACTAGTTAGGTATTTGAGAACCATTGTAAATCTTATCAGAGATGCCTTAGGGCTTGATGGTTTTTCAGTTATCGCTTCTCAGCAGTTTAAGTTTGTTCTTGATTCAGCGGGTGTAACGCCTGACTTTTTTTATTCTGTTGATGCAGTGTCCAAATCATCAGGTGAGATTTTTAATGAGTTGAGTAAAAACACTTCTAAATTAATCTCAGATACAGCTGACGTATCAGAACTGAAACGGCAACTTCGTCTCCTGGGCGAAGACAATTAAAAGTTCCCATCTCTTATTGGGTTTGCTCATTAAATCCGAAACTTACATGAGCAGCCCAAGCTGTCCAAAGCTCTTTATCTGTAAAATCCGGATAGCGCTGTTTTAACAGTAACTCCGTCGCCAGCTGGGTCATGCCCAGCCAGGTGATTTTATCCAGCTTTAAGGTACCGTTTAACTGCACTTGCTGGCTTTTGTCATAAACAAAGCCTGCTTCAATTGATTTAAAGAAAGCGATACGCGCTGCCACATTGGGTGTAATGCCGGTTAGCTCTTTTTGCCGCTTTAGTTCATCTTCCACGGCTTTATTCAGCCACATGGTATTCGGTAGCATTACACTGCCTCCTGAATTTTGTCTTGCCAGAAGTAGCCTTCTTTTACTGTTGAGCTGCGGGTTTGCTGGTTAAACTCAATCTCAAAAGCGTGGGAGATCTTTGGTGCTAAGGCTTGGTAGAAGTCTTCATCTACCTCGGTATCGGTAGACAGCAAAATAACCTGCTCACTGGCTTCCGGGAAGTAGTTACGTACCAACTTACCGCGGTGGATAGAATCTAATCGGCCAAGCGGGGTATCAACAACTACCGGTAAAACCCGGCCGGATAATTTGCCAAGGGCTTCTAAGATGGCAAAAGCAAAAATCTGCTTTTCACCGGCAGACAAGGATTTACGGTTAATGGTAACACCAGCACTATCCACTAGGTTTACATCAAAGGTTTTCACGTCAATTTTGGCAGAGAATTTTAAGTCTTCCTTTCTGGCCAGTTTGCGATAAGCATCGATAAATAGCTGCTCTAACTGGGTTACTCTGAGTTTAATCAGTTCTTCTTTAAACTCTGACAGGGCACTTTGGCTTTGTTCAACACGCAGAGTGGCTTTATCTGCAGAGTGGTTGTTTTTTAAACCGGCGTAGAGTTTTTCCAGCCGCTTGGCGCAGTCAAGCTCGCTTTGTTTATGCGCTTTAGCCTTTAACATTAAGCCGATATATTCCCGGCTTACCGTATCACGCTCTTTTTCCAGCTGGCGTAGGCTTTGGTATAGCTCGCGCAGGGTGTCGGCATCAGGGGCGCGCTCGATCCGCACAGACAGCTGATCCAGCTCCGCCTGAATCTCGCCAAGCTGCTTATTAAGATCGTCAACATTCGCTTTAGCGACGCCAGCATCGGCAATTTGCGCTTCCAGCAGGGCAAAATCGGCATCGGTAATATCCAGCTTAGGTGTTTGCAGGGCCGTGTCATTAATAATCTGACCGAAATAGCGCTCCATTTCGCTGTACGCTGCTTCACCTTGCTTATCCAGAGTTAACTGCAAACGCTGGCGTAAACCGTCAAGGTGGCTGGTTAGCTCGTTGCTAAACGCTTTCGCTTGCTTGACCTTTTGATCGGCTTGCAGTTGGCTCAGTAACGCTTGCATAGCCGTTGGTGCCAGCGCCAGCGGGTAGTTACCGTTAACTTCGCTTTTTAGCTCGGCCTGTAAATCTTGTTTTTTTGCTAACAGGTCATTTAACCTAGCGTGTGCGGCATCTTTATCTTTGGCCCAGGCACCGTCGTTTTCCTGAATAACCAGCTCTTTCCTGGCGATTTCTTTATCGAGTTCAACTAGGTGCGTTGATAGCTTCTCAGCTTTCTCTCGAAATTGCTCGCTGAGAGTTTTTGCTAGTTGTTTGTCGGCTTCTGCAGCCTTAATTTTGTTAAGGGTATCTTTGTCCGCTGTTTTGCTGCCGTTGTCGTTGAGGTAAATCTTCAGGTCATTACTGAGGCGGTTTAAAACGTCGATGCCCAATAAGCGCTGTACGGCTTCTTTTAGATAGCGGCCAGTATCATCTTCGGCCAGCTCGGCAATCTTTTCGCCATCAAAAAAGAATAAGTCACCGATGCCGGGTGGTACCACTTCGTGTAAAAAGGACTGTACCTGTTCTGTATTCAGGCTGGTATCCTGCTCACCATTTACTTTCAGGGTTAGTTGTTCATCGGTAAGGCTTTGCCAGCTTCGTGTGATCTCATACTTTTTGTGCTCACCGTGATGAGTGTAGGTAAACTCCAAGGTGATTTTGGCGCAGGTATTTGCATCCTCGGCTATAGCTGTTTTATTAATTTGTTCTGCCAAGAAGTCCTGATAGTCTTTTTTACTGAGGATGTCACTTACCCCACGTTTACCAAGCAGCACTAAGCGGATAGCAGTTAAGATAGACGTTTTACCAGCACCATTTAAGCCACCAAATAACACGATTGGGCGCTGATAGACTCCCTCTTTTCGCAGGGCCAAATCAATTGGCTGCTTGCCATAAAAAACACGAAAGTTTTCCAACAGTAAATGTTTAAAGATCATTGAATGCCCTCCTTTTCCAGCAGAACATTCATTGATTTCAGCTCTTGCTCCAGTTGTTTTACCTCATTGCTTTGCTGCATTTGGTTTTGTCGCATTGCTAAGTTACTGGCGATAATCTCTTCGGCACTTTCCCAGTCTTGCTGGATCAAGCTGCCAATTTTGCTGAAAATGCCGCTGCGACGCACTAAACCTCTCATAGAGGTTTCTAAATCGATCAGTTTTTTCAGCATTTGTGGTGAGATGCCATGTTTAGGCGCAATCTGGTTTAACAGTTCACCCTCGGCTTGGCCAAACTGGTTGGTATCGTCAACGCTCCAGTCCAGTTTCCGGCCCAGCTCGGCAAAGACAATTTTAGGCAGTGAATCGTCCCAATCTGGTTCATTGGGGTCATTCAGCCATTCATGGCGTACCGCATGAAGCTCAGGTACAGTAATTAACTCGACATTACGCTTGGCATCGTTAAATTGCTTTTGAATACGTAACAGTAAGCGCATTGCCAGTTGTCGGTACTTCAGCTTGTAAGGGCCTGTGGTGTAATCGTCGGTTAATACCCGCTCTTTATCTTCACGTAGGGTTTTAAAGGCTAGTCTGCCATCGCGACGAATATGATTGCGGTATTTTTTCTTCAGCTTAGGCGAGGTGCTGCGAGATAAAATATTACGGTATTTTAACAGCGGCTGCATCCATTCTTCGCCATTTTGGATCAGGCTTTCCATCGCACGATCTTTAGTAACCACGGTACAGGTCCAGCAACCGAAGCGCGAATTACCACAAGACGGTGTGGTTTCGTCAATCACCAGTGGGCATTCGCCCTGACCGGAGGAGTCTTTATACAGGTTCCAAAGAGTTAGATTACGACCGCCCCATGGCGTATCCCATTCCAGGTCGTATTTATCTATCCACTTATTCTTCACAATGACTTTGTCGCCATAGCTAGTTGACTGTGAATTTAAATGGCATAGGCGTAGTATTTTCCAAACATCATCTGTATGCCAGGTGTCGATAGGGGTGTAGATAAACGCATTGGCTAAGGTCGTGTGTACCGCTAAATCTGAGCCATCAATTTTATGCTTTTTAATGACCTGGGCACGCGAGGCACTCTCTTGTGAGCGTGAGCCTAACACAACAATGACTTCGTTATAATTGCTGACTTTATCTTTTATAAACTTACTCACCGGGTCTATCTTCATCCGCTCGGTACACCAGCGGAAACTGCGTGTTGGTGCAGGGTAGCCTTTACCCAGCAAATTAGCCCAGAAGGTGTTGTTCGATTCCGGCATTACCTTGTGACAGGTGATTGGCAAGCCGGCGCGTTTTGCTCCTGCTTCGATAGCTTTTAGGGAGTTGTTAACATGGTCGACTACCATCGGCGTTTCGACTAGCGTGTCGGACGCGACGACAAATACCGGTTTATGGCGCTGCTCTTTTGGTAAACCCAATAGTGCAAAGTAAATCAGAGTCATTACAGCAGAGGAATCTTTACCGCCGCTATAGCCAATTACCCAGGGTCTATCATCAGCACGATAAACGCGCTGAGTATCGGCAACGAACTCACTTAGAAAACGGCCAGTAAATTGCTCGTTTTCAATAAAGTCGATGTAATCCTGTAAGTCGTGCTGATTCAGTAGTTTCATTTGCCTAAGTATTCTTTTTCTCTGGCAAGTTCTGGCTCAGAGATATTCATATTAATTTCGCGTTTTATTTGCAACGAGGTCAGAAAAATATTAGTTAGTGCTTTTGATAGCCTGCCATGTTGCATCGCCCTGTTCGCCCAAATGGGGTTGCTCTTAGACCAGTCAAGCTGGCCAATAGCTGCCAACTTTGTGCTTTTTTCAGCGCTAGGGTAACAGAGTAGCTCTTTGCCAACCATGGCTAATGATTGCAAACCAATACCATGAGCAATAATGCTATCCCGCCTTAACTCAGTGGCAGAAAGTTGCTTATTTTGCAGCTGTTGCCATTCAGGAATGTAATCGAATAATTCGGTCCAGAATTCAGCTACTGCATTTTTTTCTGCTTCTGAAAAACCTTCTTTGGCACTTTTACCGCTTAAAATGCGGGAAGCTTGCTTGATACTGCTAAGGGTGAACAGTTTACTACTTTTTACCGGTATAGAGGAACCTTCAAATTCGGTGTAGCCTCGAAAAGGCTTACAGTTAAACGCCAGGTATCTTGCCAGCTCAGACGCCTGATCACGGTGGTCATACATGGTTGCCAGTGATGGGCTGGGGCGCACAGCGTATTTATTCAAATCGGCAAAAAGCTGCTGGCTGCGTGCTAAACCTTCATCGACAAAAAACAGTACAGCGATATTGTCCTGGCTTAATTCGGGTCGCTCTTTTAATGCTTCTTCTATAGCCGCTCGGCGGTGCTGGCCGTCATTGATCAGTATCTGTGCTTCCATCGGTATGGTTAGTGTGCCTACATTGCTGCCTTTAACATACTCGGTAAAAGTCACGGTTTGACTAACAGAGGCAGTAATCGCTGAAAACACATAGTCGGTTGGCCCATCGATCAGATATCTGGCCATTTCCGGAATGCGGCTTTTATTAAGAGTGCGCTGTGCCCGCAGCTCAACAGGTAGCTCCTCTTCATCATACATAAATATTTTCGGGATCAGCCTAAGTGGGCATGTGGTGATATAAAACGGCTTTTGTGCTTGCTGGCCTCTAACTGCAGGGAAGTTGTAGCTAAATCCGCTATCAGTATCTGTCATTTTTCATGCCTCGCTTGCTGTCTGCTACGTAAAATTATTACGTTTATTACGTAATATTCAAGTAAAAAATGCTATTTAAGCTAGCTGTGAAAGATAAAAGCATGATTCTTGGTTGGTTATTTTTTGTGCTTTTTTGCTTGGTTTAGCTAATAAACAGCTGTTTATCGTACAGTGGTGGGCGGTTTGCAGTACCTACATAATCAAAAAAATCGACACTTTGCTCAGCCATTTTTATTTTCACCCGCTCTGCGAGTGAAGGTGTGGCTTTAGTGAAGTCGTCATAGCCCAGCAAGGTAAGCTTGCCGGAATGGAAGTGAATTTTAATTAGATCAATATCATCCAGCTCGCCATACAGCTGCAAAGCTGCGCCGGTATAAACACGCAATAATGGGTTTAATTGGGCCATGTAAGATTTATGCAAGATCAGGTTGTTTGGCGTGTCGTCTTCCAGCTCAAGTTTGCTCGGTATCAATTGCTGCAGTTGCAGGCAGGCATGTTCAATAGCATTTGGGTCGGCAATGCTAAATAGCAATTCCTTAGCTTGTGTTAACGCCACATTGTAATTACCAAAAAATGCCTTAATGTCGCGCTTTAAACTTTCTGGCTGTTGAGCATAGCCTTTATGTTTTTGAAATTGCGCTAGGGCGAAGTACACCAGTAGATCTTCACGGCGCATAGCGGCTGCTTGCTCAAGTTCTGCTTGGTTGTACCATTTACTGATTAAACGCAGCGCTTTTTTTGGTGAGCCGGCAACTTCGGTAAGTTGTTGGTATTGACTAAATTCATCTTCTGCCGGTAAGCGGCCAAGGTCGAGGCAACATTTCCAGAAGGTTTCAAACAGCGGTTGGTGCTGGGTAAACAGCAAGCGGGCCTGAGCTTCCGATACCGGCTCGGGTGCAGTTAAATGCCGCCATTCGTAATGTCGTTTTTGCCGGCTTTGCTGGAACTGCTGCTCCAGATTTTTATCGCGAAACACGTAAAAAATGCCTGGGCCGATGGCAATGGCATTCTCATCCAGCGTGGTTTCAATAAATTCCTTCAACTCGCTTTGGCTATAGTACTTTTGAAAAGTATTACGTGAGGTAATCACACCATCTTTGTAGGGTTGAAACTGCGCAATGTAGCTTTCATTGGCCAGCATAGCTGATACTACCAGCAGCTTTTGCGTAAGCTCCCAGCTACCGAGTAGAGCGTCTATGCGCTCGTCTTTATCTTCAATAACATTGATAACAAAACCGATGTTAACAATGTCAGAGTTAACCTTGTCGACATCAGGGCGAAAGTTTGGGTCCCAGCCCAGTATGTCTAAGCCGTGTGCCTCCAACTCGCGTAAATCATCGCCGCGACCGCAACCGTAATCAAATAGCGAGTAATCGCCCTGTAAAAAACCATGTTTAGCCAGAGTTTTCATTGGTGCTGATAGTTCGTGTCGTACCAAGGCGGTTTTATGCCGGTCGATATTTTGCTCATCTTCAGCGCTGTGCAGCGCCGAGCTGCGAAACAACCGACCATCCATTAACTCATAGCCATGTTTGGCAATAAGCCGCTGCCAACTGGCTTTAAAACCGATCATTCTGGGGTTGTCGTACAAACCTGCCGCTTCGCCTTCTTGCGTGATCAGGCAAAAGCTCTCGTAGTCGGGATGGTTCGGTAGAATAAAATGCTCTTTACGGTGCAGTATCGGCGGGTTGTCGTGCTCATCATAGCGGCTAAGCCGGTGCTGCAGTTTGGCTAAATCTACCGTAACGCTTTGCTGTAACACAGGATAGGCATCGCTAAAAAAATCAGGGTAGTGCAGCAGCGACAAGCGAAAGTTAGTTTTAAACAGCTTAACAATATTCCAGTCGCTATCTGGCACTTTAAGTGCAGTAGCGACAACGCTGATAAATTTGGCTAATAGTGGCGGCAGAGCACTAAAGGCATCTTTGTGCAGGTAAATAGCATCGGGCAGTTTTTTACCTGCACTTACCTGTTTTACCAACTCATTAAACTTATCTGCGTTCATGCTTAAAGCTCTTTTGCCAGGGCTAGTGCATTATCGCCAAACGCCTTTTTGCCAGGGTAACGCCGACCGTTTGGGCTTTTCATCATAACTTGTAAATGCCGTAAGGGAGTATCCGATACGCTAACATGGACAGGCCGATTGCGGCCATAAAAGTACAGCTTATCAAAGGGCAAATGCTGGCAAATATACAGCGCGACTTCGTGCATACGTGCTTCATAACCTTGCATAATAAAATCACAGGCAGCGCCCGGCCGCTCACAGATGGGCGATTCTTTAGTATTTAGCTCGCAGCAAGCATGTTGATCTAATGTTGGTGCCGTCCCTGCGGGTGATTGGTGTTGAATATAACGACTAAGCTTGGCACTGGTAAAGCCGTAGGTAATGGTTAAGTCGCCAAAATGTTCAGCTAGCGGTAACAGTATCTGTGTGGTGAGTTTTACCAGCATCAGCTCAGACATTAGTGTCGGTGAATTGCTGCCATTGAAGCCGTTATGTTTGTGCAGGTGCCAGTTTATTAGCTGTCTGTACAGCTCAGTATAGGATTGCACAGCGTTTAACTCTCAGGCTGCTTGGGTATCAGATAGAAAAAGCGGTTACCTTTTTTACGGAACTGTAGCTTACCCGCAAGGCGTAAATGCATTAGATGACAGTCAGATACCCTCAAAGCTTTTTTTGCTTCTTTGCTGGTTAGCCAGTTACCTGACTCAGGCTGTTCAATCTGTTGAATAATATCCATTTTCTGCCTTTATACTGGACAAAATTGGCCTTGTGTCACTGTCTGGATTTAAAACCTTTTTCAACTTTGCTGCAAACGGGACCGTTAGCCGTAGCAGCTTGCAGCCGTAATCCCTCCGGCGCGATTACCTCCCTGCCTGTCTCTATGGCTCTTCTGTACCGTCGATCTCCAGTGCCGCTTTATCAAATGTATACAGTGGCGAAACTGGCTGTTTGTTTTTTGCCACGTAGCGCTGAGACTTATTCACTATCAAGGCATCAGAAAAATCAGCTTGTTTTGTCTTGCCGCCAGATTTAATGGGTTTTGCATTGATGTAGTCTTCCAACGCACACCAAATTGCATGACCATCCTCAAACACCACATTAGGTTCTTCAATAAGGCAGTGCAACACTTCCACCAGAGACTCTTTTGGCAGCAGGTAACGTTTCCCGCGCAATGTCCAGAGAGTTTCAACCAACACCACATCAGTGAGCAGGATTTTCTGTTGCCCTTCAAACAGTGCATTGGCTTTTTGCGATTGCACAGCGTCATCTTGCAGCAGATATCGGAGTACGACGTTTGTATCTACTGCAATCATCAGTACATGACACTCTCAAGGGATTCATCTTCATTCATCTGGTCATTGACCGGGATACCTTTTAATATCCCTTTAGCAGCACCTTTACGCTTGGTGACGATTGAAATGACCCCTTTGCGGCTGACGAAACTCTCATATTCGTCGCCGGGTTGAATACCTGCTATGGCACACTGTTCCAAGGGTAAGGTTACTTGTCTTTTTGGGCTCACTATCGGCATACGACATCCATCTTTAATAAACGCTATAAGTAAAGATATACGCGTCTTTACTTATGAGCAATAGTAAATCCATGTCATGGGCTAAGTTCACCTAAACAACGGCAAGGCTGTTGTTATGCTTGATAACAATACCGGCGTAGTCCATGGTGTTTGGCGTATATCCTGCTGCCACCGTCAGTTAGCCGGGTAGGGAATAAACTCGTCTTCGTCACCGACTACTTTGGGAAAACGGCCGGCCTGCCAGTCTTGTTTGGCCTGCTCGATACGTTCTTTGCGGCTGGAGATAAAATTCCACTCGATATAGCGCCGGCTCATGCTTTCGCCGCCAATCAGGGCTATGCGGCTGTCTGCGCTGGCTTCAATGCAGACATCTTCTGCGGCATGCAATACCACCATGGCATGTTCAGGCACCAGGGTATCTTTTATGCGCAGTTGCCCGCTGGCAACATAAATGGCCCGCTCGGCGCAGTTGGGTATAAGCAGCTGCTGGCCGGCGTTAAGGTGGGCCTCGATATACAGGGTCTGGGCGTAGGTTTTTACCGGTGATGTCTGGCCGTAGGCCGTGCCCATCAGTACCCGCACGGCAACGCCGTTGATGCTGAGCGCCGGTATGCTGGCCGCAGGGTAGTGGTAAAATGCCGGTTCGGTTTCTTCATCCTGCTCCGGCAGGGCCAGCCACAGTTGTAACCCATGCAGGCTGTGGGCACTGGCGGTGACTTCGGGGCGCTCCCGTTCTGAATGCACTATGCCACGGCCTGCCACCATCAGGTTGATATCGCCCGGTGTAATCGCCTGATAACTGCCCAGTGAGTCGCGGTGCAGTATTTCGCCGGCAAATAAATACGTCACCGTAGCCAGGTTAATATGCGGGTGTGGCCGTACGCTGATACCGCTGCCGGCCGCAAATTCAGCTGGCCCCATATGGTCAAAGAAGATCCAGGGGCCAACCATTTTTTGCTCTTTGGTGGGCAACGTGCGGCGTACAGAAAAGCCACCCAGATCTTTATCGCGTGGCTGAATAATCAGCGCTATGGCGTCGTTGCCAGCCTGAATGCTGCAATCCGGTTCGGTTATTTTGCTGTTTGTGCTCATTATCTGGCCTCGTTAATATTGTGACACGCTCTAGTACCTTTTCAATTTAATTCTGATCGATTGAGTTACCAGTCAGTGGGTAGC
>CAZEGA010000004.1:25870-40802 GCA_964511675.1 uncultured Rheinheimera sp. | reverse complement strand
CCGACCCCAGGGCCAGGGTTTCATTACGCGGCAAATCTGAAGCATTAAAACCAAAACGCTGCAGGTGCCTGATGGCGTTATCAATACCGACACCACGCAGCAGGCGGACTGACACCACGTTTTTGGATTTAGCCAGGGCTTCGCGGATACGAATGGGGCCATCATAAACGGCGGGCGAGTTTTTTGGCCGCCAGGCGATGCCGGCGTTATCATCCCATTGGTGAATAGGCGCATCATTCATGATTGAGGCCAGGGTATAGCCATGCTCCAGGGCCGCAGAATAAATAAAGGGTTTAATATTCGAACCGACCTGACGTTTTGCCTGGGTGACCCGGTTAAACTGGCTTTGACCAAAACTATAGCCACCTACCAGGGCGCGCACCGCACCATTATGCGGGTCCAGTGCCACTATAGCGCTGCTGGCCTGCGGCATCTGGGACAAACGCCATTTATCCTGCTGCTGCCGTACCATGACATGCATACCCGGCGCCAGAATACTGAAGGCTGTTTTGGGGGCAGCAGCCTGACGCTCGTCATTAATAAAGCTGCGCGCCCATTTCAGGCCTTCCCATTCCAGTGTAATGTCAGTGCCGGCAGCAAGAACCGCTGTGGCACTCTGGCCGGTAACATGGGTGATGACGGCATGATGTAAATCTTCCAGGCTGCTTTGTTGTTGCAGGTACTGCACAATATCAGCCCGTGACAGCGGTTCCTGCCCGGTATAAACAGGCTCTGCAGCGGCGGGATCAGACAATTGAGCCTGCCATAATCTGTGTACCGGACCACGGTAACCATGGCGCTCGTCATAGCTGTACAGATTTTGTTGTAATGCTGCTTTGGCGGCTGCCTGCGGCTGGCTGCTCACCGTAGTGTAGACCCGCAGGCCGGCAGAGTAGGCTGTTTCCTCACCGAAACGGGCGACCATTTCCTGGCGCACCATTTCTGCGACATAAGGAGCTGCTGCGGTGATTTGCGCGCCATGCAATTTGCTTGTGACAGGGGCTGCAATAGCCTGACTGTAGCTTGCTTTATCTATAACACCGGTATCCAGCATACGGCCAAGCACTATGTTGCGCCGGGCTCTGGCATTACTGGCTGAACGCACAGGGTTTAACGCTGATGGCGCCTTGGGTAAACCGGCAATAATGGCGATTTCGTCCAGGGTAAGTTCATGCACTGTTTTGCCGAAATAGACCTGGGCGGCCGCGCCTACGCCAAACGAACGCTGGCCCAGTTCGATTTTATTCAGGTACAGTTCCAGGATCTGATCTTTTGTCAGCAATTGCTCAATGTGGAAAGCCAAGAATATCTCTTTAATTTTCCTCATTATTTTCTTCTCTCTGCTCAGAAAGAAGTTACGGGCGAGCTGCTGGGTAATAGTGCTGGCACCCTGACTGAAATCACCTGAAGTGGCCACCACGCTGGCTGCCCGGAAAATACCGATAATATCTATACCAGGATGCTCATAAAACCTTGTATCTTCAACGGCTAAAAATGCCTGCACTAATAAAGGAGGCATTTCCTCCAGTTTAAGCGGTATCCGGCGTTTTTCTCCAAACTGGGAAATCAGTTCGCCATCAGCAGTAAAAACCTGCATCGGGGTTTGCAAACGGACGTCTTGCAAGGTGGTGACATCAGGCAGATCATCTTTGATATAAAAATAGATCCCGCTGATCGTTAATAGACCAAGCAGGATCGAGATCAGACTGAGAATTAAAAGTTTTTTAACCCAAGACACTGAATAACCCCAATTTGTACTCCCAATTCCTTTACAACGCTGCTAGTATATATTTATTAGCTTTAGAGTGAACGCTTTTTCTTGCCAAAAATTAGCGACTAAGCTAACAATGAGACAATAATCATAACTATAAATCGGTCGCAGGAAGCTATGATAAATCGCCTGTTTAGTAAACAAACACCGATAATGGTGGGAATTGATGTCGGTGCACACTCCGTGAAAGCTGTGCTGCTCAGTCAGCATCATGGTGTTTGTAAAGTAGAAGCATTTGCTGTTGAGCACATGGTCAAAGGTGCAATGTCTGATCGTGAGATCCAGGACATTGAAGCGGTCGGCAATGTGCTTGCTAAGATCCGTAAAAAGATCCCTCGCTCAGTTAAATTTGCTGCTACAGCTGTATCCGGATCTACAGTGATCAGTAAAGTGATCTTTATGGATGTGTCCTTAACCGATGCTGAACTTGAAAGTCAGATCGAGGTTGAGGCTGACACGCTGATCCCATATCCGCTGAATGAAGTCAGTCTTGATTTTGAAAAGCAGGACGTGAATGACGCTGATCCCTCTAAAGTAAATGTGTTGCTTAGTGCTGCGCGTACCGAGAGTATCGAAGCGCGTGTGGCAGCACTTGAAAACGGCAGTTTTTCTGCAAAAGTAGTGGATATAGAAAGCCATGCGTTAAGCCGGGCGGCGCAGCTGTGTCTGAAACAGCTGCCAGACGATGCCAATAAAAAAATAGTGGCTATGGTAGATATCGGTGCCACTATGACACTGCTGAGTATCGTTGAAAACGGCAAAACGCTGTACACGCGGGATCAGGCTTTTGGCGGCGATCAATACACCCGCAGCATTTTATCTTACTACAACAAGAGCTATGAAGAAGCTGAACTGGCTAAAGTCAGTGGCGACTTGCCGCCCAATTATACGTTTGAAGTTCTGGCACCATTTCAGACGATGTTGCTGCAACAGGTTCGCCGTGGTATCCAGATGTATCTGACCAGCAGCGGTAAAGATGCAGTGGATTATCTGGTGATCTCCGGTGGTACAGCATTGATAGAAGGCATTGACAAGTTACTGATTGACGAGCTTGGTATTCATACTGTCGTTGCTAATCCGTTTAAATCGATGGAAGTGGCCACGTCTGTCGATCGTGATCAGCTTAACCGGCACGCACCACAGCTTATGGTTGCCAGTGGGCTTGCATTAAGGAGTTTCTCGCCATGGCATATATAAACCTGCTGCCGTGGCGTGATGCGGCGCGAAAAGAACGGCAGAAGCAGTACCTGACCCTATTGACTGCAACAGCGGTCTTCAGCTTTCTCCTGGTGTTTATGGTTAACATGATTTACAGCGCCCGGATAGATGGACAAGTGCAGCGCAACCGGTACCTTGAAAACGAAATCAAGGTATTGGATCAGCGTATAGCAGAGATCCGCACACTGAATGAGCTTAAAAAGAGTCTGCAACAGCGTATGTCGCTGATTGCCCAGTTACAGGGCAGTCGTAATCTGGGTACGCAGATCATGGACGAAATAGCCCGTATCGTGCCGGCAGGTGTTTATCTGACCCAGTTAGACAAAAAAGGTACGTCTTTGCTGGTGGTAGGGAAAAGCGAATCAAATAACCGCTTATCTAATATGTTGCGGGAAGCGGAAGAGTCCGAGTTGTTGTCAGGCCCTTATCTTGAGTTTATTGAAGCAGGTAAAGATACCGTCAGTCTGCTGAGTAACTTCAAGATGCACCTTACCGTTAAAGGGTACGAAGCGGTGCAAGGCGAAAACAGCCCCGCCACACCAGCCAGCGGGAGAGCAAAATGAGTCTGAATTTCAATTTATCTGAAATCGATATTAACGATCTTGATCTTGAGAACATGGGCTCATGGCCTGTGGCCGCTAAGGTGATTTTTGCCATACTGCTGGCAGTGGTTGTCTCGGCGCTAAGCTATTTTATGCTGGTTGACAGCAAGATTGATGAACTGGAAATAGCCCAGAAAAAGGAAGTTGAGCTGCGCCAGCTATACCGTACCAGATATGCCTCGGCAGTTAACCTGGATCTGTATAAGCAACAAATGGTTGAAATGGAGCAGACATTCTCATTTCTGTTAAAGCAGTTGCCGACCACACATGAAACGCCGGGTTTACTGGACGACATTACTTACGTTGGCACTACCAGCGGCCTGACGTTTATCCGGATCAACTGGGAGCCGGAAATTGAAAAAGAGTTTTACACTGAACTGCCCATTAAGATTGAAGTAATAGGCGATTACCATCAGTTTGGTAACTTTGTCAGTGAAGTGGCGAAATTACCCCGCATTGTCAGTCTGCACGATTTTGCGATCCAGACTGAAAAGGATGAGCGTTTGCGTTTTAATGTAGTGGCCAAGACATATCGCTATAAAGAGGTGCAGCCATGAAGAAGAGGTTGTGCTTAGTATTGGCCTCGTTAATGCTGGGGGGCTGTTTTGACGATCTCAGTGGTGTGCAGAATCACATTGCAGAGGTAAAAGCAAATACCCGTGCCCGGGTAGACCCTTTGCCAGAGATACAAGAATTTACCCATATCCCGTATAGTGCCCAGGATGCCCGCAGTCCCTTCTCTGCGCCGCGGCCTGAAGCGATCCAGGATAAATTTTTACAGGTACAGGATTGTCTGCACCCTGATCCAAGACGCAGGAAAGAGCCACTGGAAAAATATGCGCTGGATAACTTAAAGATGCGCGGCACTTTGGGTGAAGTAAGCAAAATCTGGGCGCTGATTGAAGCGTCTGATAAAACGTTACATAAAGTCACGTTAAGCAATTATGTTGGTTTGTTCCATGGCAGGGTGATTAGCGTGGAACCGACCCATATTGAATTGCTGGAACTGATTCCGGATGGCGCCGGTTGCTGGAAAGAACGGACGACCATGTTGCAGATGGCAGAAACGTCGTCAGCTGCAAGTAATTGACAGGTATGCGAGTAAATCATGGATAAAATTATCAAAACAATGTCTGGCAAAATCCAGTGCACCTTAATGTGCTTAGCAACCTTAACGCTGTTTTCCCTGCCCGCCGCAGCGGTTCCGCTGTTATATGACGTGCGGTATAACCCTCTGCTGAGCGGGGAAACAGAAATAGAGTTTATATTTGATGAAGAGTTATACGCAGACCCGAGTATTCAGGTATTTAATGAGCCGGCCCGTATAGAGCTGTTCTTTAATGACTCAGATTATGAAGAAAAGCTTGGTGAAGTGCTTATTGATAAAGCCGGTGTGAAACGGGTGACATCCGAGTTTGTCGATGATGGTTTTAAGACGATTATCTATCTGGATTATCTGAAAATTTATCGTACCCGGGTGCGCGGTAATGTGTTTTATATCCACATTTCTGATAATCCGACCTCTAATATTGTCGGCCAGGCTGCTGATGTGAAACCCACCTACATTAACCGCGTTAATGCTATTGATTTCCGCCGTGGTGATAAGGGCGAAGGCCGGGTATTAGTGTTCCTGCGCGATAACACTGCTGCTGTCGATGTGTCAGAACGCCTGGGTAAACTGGAAGTTGAATTCCATAATACCGATATTCTGGATGAGTTACTTTATCAACTGGATGTAGTGGATTTTGGCACTATTGTCAAAGGGATCGAAACCTTTAAAGAAGGCGCATCGGCCCGGTTTGTCATAGATACCACGGCTGAATTTACCTACACCTATCAGCAGATCGATAATATTTTCACGCTGAATGTGGAACGCGACACGACAAACCGCAGTATCCTTGGCGGCGGGAAAGAATATAAAGGCCGTGCTATATCGCTGAACTTCCAGGATATTCCGGTAAGAACTGTACTGCAGATCATCGCAGATTATAACGGCTTCAACCTGGTAACCAGTGATTCTGTCACCGGTAATATTACGCTGCGGCTGGATGGTACGCCCTGGGATCAGGCACTTGATATTGTGTTACGGGTCAAGGGGCTGGACAAGCGGATGGAAGGCAATATTCTGATGGTGGCGCCAACAGACGAGCTGGCGGCGCGTGAAGCCCGTGAACTGGAAGCAAAACAAACCGTAGCCGATTTGGAACCTTTATATTCAGATTTTCTGACGGTGAATTACGCTAAAGCGGCTGATCTTGCCAGATTACTGAGTAACAAAGATGCCACTTTGCTGTCGTCACGTGGCTCGGTAAATGTCGATGAGCGCACCAATACTATTCTGATCAAAGATACGGCTGTTAACATTGAAAGCGTGCGTAAACTGATTGAGCGCCTGGACATACCGGTACGTCAGGTCCTGATCGAGTCGCGCATGGTTACGGTACGTGACAGCGTTACGGATGAGTTGGGTATCCGCTGGGGGTTCAGTGATCAGCAAAGTAGCAGTGGTTCTAATAAAGGAGCTTCTGGCTCTGCCGGTGGCGCTAATTCCATTGCCAATGGTGTTATGCCTTCACTGGATGACCGCTGGAATGTGAATCTGCCGGCGTCTAATCCGGCAGGCAGTATAGCATTCCATATTGCCCGCCTGGCTGATGGCACCCTGCTTGATTTGGAATTGTCAGCGCTGGAGCAGGAAAATAAAGGCGAAATCATTGCCAGCCCGCGTATTACTACGGCAAACCAGAAAGAAGCCCGTATCGAACAGGGTGTTGAAATACCTTATGTGCAGGCAGCGTCCAGCGGTGCCACTACGGTTGAGTTTAAAAAGGCGGTACTTAGCCTGACCGTAACACCGCAGATCACACCAGATAACAAGATCATTCTGGATCTGGTCATAACGCAGAATACCCGTGGTGAAACAGTGCAAACCCCTACCGGGCCGGCCACAGCGATAGATACGCAGCAGATCCAGACTCAGGTATTAGTCGACAATGGTGAAACCATAGTGCTGGGCGGTATTTATCAGCAACAGATCCTGTCTACCGTCAATAAGGTACCGTTCTTCGGTGATATTCCTTATGTGGGCAGCTTGTTCAGATCGACCCGCGAAGTAAACGAGAAAAATGAGCTGCTCATTTTTGTCACCCCGAAAATTATCACTGACGGCTTATAACTGATGTGAGCTCTGCTGTAGTTGTACTGCAGCAGAGCCCATACAGAATTCACTTGCCAGCAGCTGACGATTCCTGACATAATTCAGCGCTTCAAATTTTCGTGGGAGCCTTGTGGTCCTTTAATGCAATTTTTACCGGGTTAGCTGATTAAATAATACGACTTATGGCAGAAAAACGTAATATCTTCCTCGTGGGGCCTATGGGTGCAGGTAAAAGCACAATTGGCCGTCATTTAGCAGACATGCTTCATCTGGAGTTCTACGACTCGGATCAGGAAATCGAGCGGCGCACTGGTGCGGATATCGCCTGGGTATTTGATCTGGAAGGCGAAGAAGGTTTTCGTGTTCGTGAAGAGAATGTTATTCAGGACCTGACAGAACTGCAGGGCATAGTGCTGGCTACAGGCGGGGGTTCGGTACTGAGTAAAGAAACCCGCAACCGTTTATCCGCCCGCGGTATAGTGGTGTATCTGGAAACGCCGATTGAAAAGCAGGTAGCCCGTACCCAACGCGATAAACGCCGGCCTTTACTGCAAACGGAAGAAGCACCAAAAGAGGTGCTGGAACGCCTGGCAGCAGAGCGTAATCCGTTGTACGCAGAAATTGCAGATTTTACCGTGCGTACTGACGAGCAAAGTGCCCGGGCAGTGGCCAGTCATATCATCGAACAACTGGGTTTCTGATTTATCTTTTAACAGGGAGCTGCTATGCAAAAAGTTGACGTCCAACTTGGCGAACGCAGCTACAGCATCTGTATCGACAACAACTTCAGCGGCCTTGAGCCGCAGCTGGCTTCAGCCCGGCAGGTTGTTGTCGTGTCTAACCCCACCGTTGCGCCTCTGTATCTGCAACAGATCTGCAGACTTTTCCCGCATTGTGCTGTACAGCATTTTTTGCTGCCTGACGGTGAGGCATTTAAAACATTGCAGTCATTTGAGCAAGTTCTCGGCTACTTGCTGGAGCAGAAAATGTCACGCGATCTGGTGCTGGTAGCACTGGGCGGCGGAGTGATTGGCGATCTGACCGGTTTTGTCGCCGCCTGCTACCAACGTGGTGTGACCTTTGTACAAATTCCGACAACGCTGCTGTCACAGGTAGACTCGTCAGTGGGGGGGAAAACCGCTGTCAATCATCCCCTTGGCAAAAACATGATTGGCGCTTTCAAACAGCCGGCCCAGGTGCTGATCAATACCAGCGTACTGCAGTCGTTACCTGCGCGCGAGTTCGCAGCAGGCATGGCCGAAGTCATCAAATATGCGCTTATTGCTGACCAGTCGTTCTTCGGCTGGTTAAGCGGGCACAAACAGGCGATCCTCGAACAGGAGCCTGCTGTGCTGGCACAGATGATCCGGCATTGCTGCCAGATGAAAGCGGATATTGTCAGCCGGGATGAAACCGAGCAGGGTGAGCGCGCTTTACTGAACCTGGGACATACCTTTGGCCATGCGATAGAGGCCTGGCTGGGTTATGGCACCTGGTTGCATGGTGAGGCGGTTGCTGCCGGCATGGTGATGGCCGCCCGACTGGCTGTTGCCCGCGGTAATCTGCAAGCAGCTGAACTGGAACAGATTAAGGCATTATTGTGCGCATTTGCTTTACCGGTAGCACCGCCTCATGCTATGACTATTGCTGACTTTATGCCGTTTATAAAAACAGATAAAAAAGTCAAAAACGGCAGTATGCGATTTATCCTGCCTACGTCATTCTGTCGCACCGCAATAGTACAGGACGTATCAGAAGCGGAACTATACGAGGTATTTGCTGATGGACACCACTGAGCTGCAGGCCAGATTGCCGCAATTAACCCAATTACTGCCATCGCAACGGGAATGGCTGGAGCGGCTGCTGTTTCAGCTGGCATTTAACCAGCATCAGAGTGTTCGCGTCATTGGCGCAGATGGCAGTGGTAAATCTATGCTGGCTCTGGCAACGGCTGAGCTGTTTTCAGAACAGTATAATGTCGCGTTGCTTGATAGCAGGACTGCTGAGGCTGACGTTGCGGCGCACCTGATGCAGCAATGGTTTAGCCTGGGGCCGGAGCCGGGGCTGTCGCTGGCTGAACAGGTCAGTGCGGCGACATCGGTGTTACCCTTGTTGTTAATCGTCGATGACGCGGATAATTTTTCTGCCGCGTTACTGCAACAATTGCATCAGCTACCCTGCCTGTTATTCTGTTTCGCCAAGGACGACACGCAGGAAGACGATCTTAGTCTGGTACTGAACCGGCTTACGGCTGCAGATGCGGAGCAGCTGTTGCAACATCAGCAGCTGAATGAGCTGGATATCGCCCGGCGCCTGGCCGAGGCCAATGGCAATATGCATGTATTGCTGCAACCGCCGCCACCGGACAACGCCGCGGCGATGGCAGCAGATGACGGCGCAGGCTGGAAACGCCATATTCCGCTGATAGCTATAGCGGCGGTGGTTATTGTCGCATTACTGTTCTGGCTGTATGCCGGCACTAAAGACAACACCGCAGAAGCGCAGGCTGTCCGTACCCAAACTGCTGCGCCGGTATCTGCTGCGGTGGAACCCCCTGCTGCACCTGTTCAGCTTACTGAAGCTGTAGCCCCGCCTGATGAGGCAATACAGCTTGTCGCCGATGCAGCGGAAGAAGCCGTTATAACGCCGCCTGACAGTACGCCGGTGGCCAGCAGCGATATACATCAGCCTGAAGCGGCCCCTGCTACTGAAGAGCCTGCTGCGATTGACGATGCCCCAGTTGCTGAATATCAGTACGATGAGGCGGTGTTGCTGCAAATGGACCGGCAGGCTTATGCCGTGCAGCTGGCAGTACTATCCAGCGATGCCGCTTACCAGCGTTTTAAGCTGACTTACCCGGCTGTGCCGGTGCTGGTTTATCAGCGGAGCTGGCAAGGCCGGAGCCAACTGGTGCTGTTAGTGGCTGCTTTTACCGATAAAACGGATGCGAAAGCACAACTGAGCAAATTACCCGAGGCATTACGGGCGACCGGCCCGTTTATTAAAGCGCTACAGGCCATTCAGACGGAAATTAATGTCCGTCAGTCAGATATCGCTGCTGCAGTGGAATAACCCCGGTGATGAGCAAAATGCAGAAAAGCCGGGCCTTTCTGAAATGGGCTGGTGGTAAGTATAATCTTGTTGCTGCTATCAGCCGCCATTTACCTGAAGCAGAACAGCTGATAGAGCCCTTTGTTGGTGCCGGCTCGGTATTTTTAAATACGGCTTATCCGCGTTATACCCTTAACGATATTAATGCAGATTTAATTAACCTGTACCAGTTGTTGCAAACTGAGCATCAGCGCTTTATTGCTGACGCCAGAACACTGTTCACAACAGTGAGCAATCAGCGTGACAGCTACCTCAGCCTGCGGCAGCAGTTTAATCAAAGTACCGACAAATACGAAAGGGCACTGTTATTTCTGTACCTTAACCGGCATGGCTACAATGGTTTATGCCGCTATAACTTGTCGGGTAAATTTAATGTTCCCTTTGGCAGCTATAAAAAACCGTACTTCCCTGAAGCCGAACTGCACTATTTTGCCGAAAAAGCCCAACAGGCGGAATTCAGCTGCACCGGTTATCAGCAGGTAATACAGAGTGCAGCATCAGATGCCGTGATCTATTGTGACCCGCCTTATGTGCCACTGAGTAAAACGGCCAGCTTTACCAGTTATGCCAGGCAAGGTTTTGATTTGGATGATCAGGCGCAGTTAGCAAACCTGGCTGAGCAGGCTCAGCAGCGTGGTGTCACTGTGGTGATCAGTAACCATGATACGACCTGGACCCGGAAAATTTACCAGCAGGCACAGCTGCACAGTTTGCAGGTTGGTCGTTCGATAAGCCAGAAAGGGTCAAGCCGGGGTAAGGTGGCTGAACTGTTTGCGGTATACCAGCCTAAGCCAGAACCCAGGATACAATCAGTAGCAGTGTTAGCACAAAAAACAGGGTGAAAATGATCCCGACAATAATATAAGGCAGCGGGCCCTTTGCCGTAAAATCCTGCTGGCGCTGGCGTTCGGATTGTACGCCTATCATAGCACCGGCAACGGCTTTAATAACCTGTAGCAGCGAAGGGGGGCGGGTCATATCGGGTTTACTTAGCCGGGCTTAACCGGCTTAACAGTTCAAGCAAGTCAACAAAATGAAACTGTGCCGAGCGGCTTTTGCCCTGCAGCCAGCTGAACCAGCTTTGCTGCTCACCTGTGTTACACTGCAGCATCAACTGATTTTCTGCGTTGACCTGGCAGGAGATGTCTTTCTGGGCGAAAAAAGCAGTAAAAACCAGCGAGCCAGCAAAGAATGCCGCACAGATGAAAGCCGCCTTAAAAAAGTTGGTAAATTTCATGTTAATTCCATTTGTCTGGTTTAGACTGCGTCGATAATAAAGCATCCTGCCGCCAGTTACAAGATGGTTGTTTCTTAAACAGGCCAGGGTGACAGCAAAGTCAGCAGGCTGCGGCTTTAATACCGCAGCCTGCTATGCTCAGAAGCTTTTGGAGATGGCTAGTATAACGCGGCGATCGGCAAGATAAGAGCCGTTAATATCGGTATCAACATAAGACAGGCTGATACCCGCCCCCAGCACTTCGGTACTCAGGCCAACACTCCAGTCCATATAACTTTCACTACTGTCGTCATATTCATTTTGCCCGACATGCAGATCCAGACTGATGGTATCTGTGATGGCGTAAGAGTAACCCGCATAGATATAAACAAAGTTACCGCTATTAGCATAATAGTCATCGCTGTATGCCAGGCCAAATGTCAAATCCTTATAGGACACTGAACCATAAATTTCATAGAAGTTAGAGCCGGGTATTGCTGTATTAGGGTAGCCGTAGCGCATAATCCCTACATCCGCTGACCAGTCTTCACTGATATTCCCGCTCCAGCCCAGCATAACATCCAGCTCCAGTGTGCCTTCGGCCAGAAAATCAACATTAGAACCCCAGACCGAAACATAAAAGCCTGATTCCAGGCTGAGTGTCAGGCCACCCTGCAGCGCCGGAGCCTCTTCAGTTTGCGAAACACCACGGAATGCGTAGTCAGATGTAATGGTTATATCTCCGCTGAGCTCTGCTGCTGCAGCCTTGCCTGCAGTTGCTGCCAGGCCCAGTAAGATGATGCTTGTTGCCAGTGTGGTGCGACCTAGAGTGTGCATATTGTATGTCCTGTTTTGTGTTCCCTGTAAATGGCATTCCAAAATGTGTGCCATAACAGTTTTATGATTATTATCAGCAGTATAGCGTTTGCCCGTTTAGTTGCTGTGTCCTGGCTGTGCTTTATTGGTGCGTGATTGCTTGTTTTTTGTGCGCCGCTGCTGCCGTGTTAGCGTGCTTTTCCTGGTAATATTCAGTAAAGTCAGCCTCTTTGCTGCAACATGAGATAACCGTATGCAACCTTATCTGATTGCTCCGTCGATACTGTCGGCCGATTTTGCCCGGCTGGGTGATGATGTCGCTGCCGTGCTGGCCGCCGGTGCCGATGTGGTACATTTTGATGTGATGGATAACCACTATGTGCCAAACCTGACCATGGGCCCTATGGTATGCCAGGCGCTACGCAACTATGGTATTACTGCACCGATCGATGTGCATTTAATGGTGGAGCCGGTAGACAGCTTGGTACCGCAGTTTGCCGCAGCCGGCGCCAGTATTATTACCTTTCACCCGGAAGCGTCGCGCCATATCGATCGTACCTTGCAACTGATCAAACAGCATGGCTGCCAGGCCGGGCTGGTATTTAACCCGGCCACGCCGCTCAGTTATCTGGATTATGTGCTGGATAAAGTCGATGTGATTTTGCTGATGTCGGTTAACCCGGGTTTTGGCGGCCAGAGTTTTATTCCGGCTACGCTGGATAAACTGGCACAAGCCCGGCAGATTATTGCTCGTAGCGGCCGCAATATCCGGCTGGAAATAGACGGCGGCGTAAAAACCGACAATATCCGGGAAATAGCCGAAGCGGGAGCAGATATGTTTGTAGCAGGTTCCGCTATTTTTAACAGCCCGGATTACCGCCAGACTATTAATGCTATGCGGGCTGAACTGGCTAACGTCATACCTGGCTGAGTTTTTACTGCCCAATCGTGACGATACCGTTATAATAACCGACTTTACCCTGCGGCCGGGCCGCATGATCACGCTAACAAATGGACACAGCTATGAGTAATAAGCCGATTGTATTAAGTGGTGCCCAACCTTCCGGGCAGTTGACGATAGGTAACTACTTAGGTGCCCTGCGGCAATGGGACAAAATGCAGGATGACTATGATTGCTTATATTGTATTGTCGACTTGCATGCCATTACCGTGCGCCAGGAGCCAGCTGCACTGCGTAGTGCATCGCTGGACAGCCTGGCACTGTATCTGGCCTGTGGCATCGATCCTGAGCGTTCAGCAGTGTTTATGCAGTCGCATGTGCCGGAACACAGCCAACTGGCCTGGGTGTTAAACTGCTATACCCAGTTTGGCGAACTGAGCCGGATGACCCAGTTTAAAGATAAATCCGAGCGGCATAACAATAATGTCAATGCCGGTTTGTTTACTTACCCGGTATTAATGGCGGCAGATATTCTGTTATATCAGGCTAATCAGATCCCGGTAGGCCATGATCAGAAACAACACCTGGAACTGGCACGTGATGTCGCGCTGCGTTTTAACGCGCTGCATGGGGACGTGTTTACCGTGCCGGAGCCTTTTATTCCGCCGGTGGCCGCACGGGTCATGAGTTTGCAGGACCCGACGAAAAAGATGTCGAAGTCGGATGAAAACCCGTGGAACTTTGTTGGTCTGCTCGAAGATCCGAAAATGATCAGCAAGAAATTCAAAAAAGCGATGACCGATTCTGAAGATCCGCCACGGGTACGTTTCGATCTGGACGCTAAACCCGGCGTAGCTAACCTGCTTAGTATCCTTAGCGGCGTAACCGGTAAAGGCATAGCGGCGCTGGAAGCAGAATATGAAGGCAAAATGTACGGCCATTTAAAAGGCGATGTGGCAGATGCTGTGATAGCGCTACTGGAGCCGGTACAGCAGAAATTTGCCGAGCTACGGGCAGATCAGGCCACGTTGAACCAGGTTATGCGCGCCGGTGCCGAAAAAGCCCGCGCCAGGGCTGCGGTGACCTTGCAAAAAGTCAATGCAGCGGTTGGTTTTGTGCTGCCTTAACCGGCAGGTGGCGAACTATGTTGTTGCTAATCGATAACTACGATTCTTTTACTTATAACCTGATGCAGTATTTTGCCGGATGGGGGCAGCAGGTTATGGTGCGGCGCAATGATGATATCAGCCTGGCCCAAATCGCCGCGCTGGCACCGGAATATCTGGTGATTTCGCCGGGCCCCAAAGCACCGGATAATGCCGGTATTTCGCTAAAAGCTATAGAGCATTTTGCCGGTAAGCTGCCAATACTGGGTGTGTGCCTGGGACATCAGGCGATAGCCCAGGTATTTGGTGCCCGCGTAGTGCGTGCCCGCCAGGTGATGCATGGTAAAAACTCTTTAGTGCGGCATAAGCATCGTTCCGTGTTCAGTAACCTGGCCGATCCGCTGGATGTTACCCGCTATCATTCCCTGGTGGTGGCGCGCCCCTCGCTGCCGGCAGAACTGGAAGAAACGGCCTGGACCACCGATGCCGACGGGCTGCCGGATGAAATAATGGGGCTGACGCATACCGGTTTGGGGTTACATGGTGTGCAGTTTCACCCGGAAGCCATCCTCAGCCAGCAGGGCAAGCAGTTACTGCAGAATTTTTTGCAGTTCTCCCCGCGGCAGTGCGCTTGACTGCTACCGGTTCTGGCCGCAGTATGTTGACGCCTGTTGTTAACCGATAATGGAATGTCTGTATAGTGAGTAGTGAGCTTAGTTTGCAAGTTGCCCCCCTGGTGCAGCGGTTTTTCGATCATCTGGTGGGCGTGGACCCGGCACATAAACGTCTGGGGTACCAGATCCGTACCGGGCAGCCGGTGTCTGAGCGCACCTTGCTGGATGTCGAAGCAAAAGCCCAGCAGTTACGTACGGCAGGCGCCCAGGCCAAAGCACAGTTTGCGGAATTTGCCCAGGCTCATCTGCATGACGAGGTGGCCGACGAGCTGGTGCGCAAACTGCACAATATTGATCAGGTTAACGCCACCTTGTTCGATCCCGGCATGGCATTTTACGCCTTGCTGGATGCGCTTAGTG
>CAZEGA010000004.1:23462-25860 GCA_964511675.1 uncultured Rheinheimera sp. | reverse complement strand
AAACTGGACCCGCTGATATCCGAAGTTGGCTGGTTGGCAGAAGATTTGCTGCGTCTGGTCAATCAGCCGCAGTATCGTAACCGCACCTTGTCTGGCGCTATAGTAAAGGATATCCGCACGGCCTTGCGCTATCTGGGGGTTGAAAGCCTGCAACTGATCGTGCCGGTTTACGCCATGCGCCGTATGTTACCGCACTCAACCGATCCTTTTACCGCGCTGAAAAACAAACTCTGGGACTATTCACTGGCGGTGGCCATTGCCGCGCGCCGGCTGGCGCAGGACAGTGCCGAGCATCCGTACAATGCGTTTTGTGCCGGCCTGTTCCATACGTTGGGGCATGCCGTTGTAACGCGCAATTATTTGCGTACTTACCAGCAGGTGCGCCAAAGCCAGTTGCTGCAAGCCAGAGAAAGCCGCGATGTACAACTGACCGATGCGCTGGACAGCCTGGTGCCGGATGCCAGCTTCCTGTGTGAGAGCCTGCAGGAGTTTGCCGCTGTACTCAGTGCAGATATTACCTCGTGCTGGCAATTGCAAACACTGCCGCTGTGCCAGACACTGGATCAGTTAGCCGAAGGTGTTGGCTTTGCCGGCAGCAGCCCGCTGGCACGGCTGGTGCAACAGGCCCAGGCTTATGTGCAGTGGCAAACGTTGAAGCAGGCCCGGCAGATCAGCGAGGCAGAAAGCAAAAGCTGGTTTAACAGCGTACAACTGGGCCAGGAAGCATTACATAACCTGGCGCAGACCAACCTGAAACGGCTTGGTGTGGATATTTAGCAAAAAATTTGCCCCATAACCATGCAATACCGCCGCCCGCTGCAAATAGCCCTGGTGGCATCATGCGCTGCAGCGCCGGCTTAAGCTGGTTGTGTCTGGGGGCCTGCCGGCCATTTGCCGGGGGCTGCGTAGTTATTCAGTTCAGGTGAGATTCTATCTGCAGGCCTTGCTATCTCTGGTTTTGTGCCTTTTCTAACTGCAAGACAACCTTGTTTATATCTGCAATAATGCAGCAGTTGTTAACCCCGAAGGACCTGTCTGCTGCGGTAGCGCAGGTTGAACGCAGAGATAAAAGGAGTGAAACATGACCGGCCAGCTACAGGTAAATCGCGCTTTGTTTGACGAGGTAATGGTGCCTAACTATGCCCCGGCCGGTATTATCCCGGTCAGCGGCAAAGGTTCCCGGATGTGGGATCAGCAGGGACGCGAATATATCGACTTTGCTGCTGGTATCGCTGTTAGCAGCCTGGGGCATTGCCATCCGGCACTGGTCGATGCGTTAAAGCAACAGGCCGGCAAACTGTGGCATTTAAGTAATGTGATGACCAATGAACCGGCCCTGCGGCTGGCGAAAAAACTGGTTGATGCCACCTTTGCCGAAAAAGTCTACTTTGCCAACTCCGGGGCTGAGGCAAACGAAGCGGCGTTTAAACTGGCCAGACGCTGGGCGCTGGATAAGTTTGGCGAGCAGAAAAACCAGATCATTTCTTTTCATAAAAGTTTTCATGGCCGGACCTTTTTTACCGTTACCGTCGGTGGACAGGCATCGTATTCTGATGGTTTTGGTCCTAAACCTGGTGCCGTGTTCCATGCCGAATATAACAACCTGGACAGTGTAAAAGCACTGATTTCCGCTAACACCTGTGCTGTGGTGGTCGAGGCGATACAGGGTGAAGGTGGTATTATTCCTGCTGAGGACAGTTTTCTGCCCGGACTGCGCGAACTGTGCAACCAGTATAATGCGCTGCTGATTTTTGATGAAGTACAAACCGGCGTTGGCCGTACCGGCAAGTTGTATGCGTATATGCACAGTGGTGTGGTGCCAGATATCCTGACCACGGCCAAAGCGCTGGGCGGCGGTTTCCCGATCGGCGCCATGTTAACCACTACTGAGATTGCCAGCCATTTAAAAGTCGGCAGCCATGGCAGTACCTATGGCGGCAACCCGCTGGCCTGCGCGGTGGCCGAAGCGGCGATTGATACCATTAATACCCCGGCAGTGTTGCAACAGGTAACAGATAGCGGGCAGCTATTGCGCGCTGCGCTGGCGGCGGTTAATGCCAAATACCCGTTTTTCACCGAAATTCGCGGCCAGGGCCTGTTGCTGGGTGCTGTACTGAACGAGCAATACAAGGGCCGCTCGCGTGACTTTTTGCTGGCTGCGGCTGAACAGGGCGTTTTTGTGCTGGTAGCCGGGGCTGATGTAGTGCGCTTTGCGCCGTCATTGGTGATTACGCCGGACGATATCGCCGCCGGTATGCAGCGCTTTGAATTGGCCGTACAACAGGTGGTTAACGCCTGAGAACCGGGTTTAAGCAGCATTAAGACTGCATAACATGAAGCTGAGGGGCCGCTGTGGCCCCGAAAAACTGTAAAGCAAAAGTGGAGTAAGCGACGATGA
>CAZEGA010000004.1:22937-23452 GCA_964511675.1 uncultured Rheinheimera sp. | reverse complement strand
ACACGGTTTGCGTGCGCAGCGACTGGGGCGATCCGATGATGGTGATTCGCCCCATCCGAGCGGATGATTACCCGGCACTGTACGCAATAGCGGTAGAGTCGGGCCATGGCTTTACCTCTTTGCCGGTGAATGATGAATTGCTGATGCGTAAAATCAGCCGTTCAGAGCAATCGTTTGGCAAGGTGGTAACGGCACCGGGTGATGAAGGTTACCTGTTTGTACTGGAAGATAGCCAAACCGGCGAAGTGTGCGGCACCAGTGCACTGGAAGCGGCTGTCGGGCTGGATGATGCATTTTATCATTACCATTTAGGTAAAGTGGTGCACAGCTCGCGCTCGCTTGGTGTCTATAAAACGGTGGATATTCTGACGCTGTGTAATGACTACACCGGTGTCAGTGAGTTGTGTACGTTATTTTTGCGCGCAAGCCGGCGCGAAAAACATAATGGCCGCCTGTTGTCAAAAATGCGTTTTCTGTTTATGGCAGAGTTTCCACAGCGTTTTGCTGACAGGGTG
>CAZEGA010000004.1:19499-22927 GCA_964511675.1 uncultured Rheinheimera sp. | reverse complement strand
CGAGGATGGCAGCTCGCCGTTCTGGCAGTGGTTGCAGGAGCATTTTTTCTCGCTGGATTTTCCAACGGCAGATTATCTGACTGGCATAGGCCAGAAGGTGTTTATCGCAGAATTGATGCCTAAGTATCCGATTTATGTCAGCCTGCTGAGTAAAAAGGCGCAGGCGGTGATCGGCAAGGTGCACGACAAAACCAGGCCGGCGCTGGCATTACTGCAGTCTGAAGGCTTCTCTAACCGTGGCTATGTCGATATTTTCGATGCCGGCCCGACTGTAGAGGCCAGGGTTGAGCACATCCGCAGTGTGCGTAACAGCCGCCGGTTGCAGGTCAGCATAGGTACTGTGGCGCCGGGCATACCCTATCTGGTATGTAATACCCGGCTGGAAGATTTCCGCGCCACCTGGCTGGAGCTGAATATTAACGAACATGATGACGAGGTGACGCTGAGCACCGCGGCGGCCGCTGCATTGCGGGTAAGCCACGGCGACTGGGTCAGGGTCAGCCGGATATAACAGGGGAGACGAATGAAACACGCAGAGCAGTTTATCAGGGGTGAATGGGCAGAAGGTGAAGGTAAAGCGTTCAATTCGCTGGACCCGGCCAAAAACCGCGTTATCTGGCAGGGGCAGTCTGCAACAGCACAGCAGGTTGATATCGCCATCAGTGCCGCACGTGCCGCCCAGTATGACTGGGCGGGCCAGAGTTTTGAGCAGCGCATGGCCGTGGTGAAACAGTTTGCCGCGCTGCTGAGCGAGCACAAGGAAGCCATGGCGCTTGCCATTGCCGAGGAAACCGGCAAAGCCCAGTGGGAAGCCCGCACAGAAGTGGCGGCGATGATTGGCAAAATTGATATCTCGGTACGGGCTTATCAGGAACGCACCGGCAGCAAAGAAAACCCTATGCCGCAGGGGCGCGCTTTTATCCGCCATAAGCCGCACGGCGTGGTTGCAGTGTTTGGCCCTTACAACTTTCCGGGGCATTTACCCAATGGCCATATAGTACCGGCGCTGCTGGCAGGTAATGCTGTGGTGTTTAAACCCTCTGAGCTGACCCCCAAGGTTGCCGAAGATACGGTGAAACTGTGGCAACAGGCCGGTATACCGGCTGGCGTATTAAGTTTACTGCAGGGTGAAGTGGACACCGGTAAAGCCATAGCGGCCCATAACGGCATTGACGGTATTTTCTTTACCGGCAGTTCGCGCACCGGCCACTACCTGCACCAGCAGTTTGCCGGCCGGCCGGATAAAATCCTGGCGCTGGAAATGGGCGGGAATAACCCGCTGCTGGTGCAGGATGTCAGCAATATTGATGCGACGGTGCATGATATAGTGCAATCGGCCTTTATCTCTGCCGGCCAGCGCTGTACCTGTGCCCGTAAGCTGTTTTTACCTGCCGGGGCCCAGGGCGATGCTATTTTGCAGCGTTTGCTGCAGGTTACCGCCAATATTAAGGTCGGCGTGTATGATAATGCCGAGCAACCCTTTATGGGCTCGATGATTTCTGTTGCGGCGGCCAAAGGTATGCTGGCGGTACAACAGCAACTGGTTGAGCTTGGCGGCAAGGTATTGCTGGAAATGCGCCATCTGGATGAGAATACGGCGCTGGTGTCACCCGGTATTATTGAATGTTCGGCGGTGGCAGATTTCCCGGATGACGAACACTTCGGCCCCTTGCTCAAAGTATTCCGTTTTACTGACTTTGAGCAGGCGATTGATGCAGCAAACAGCACCGCCTTTGGTTTGTCGGCGGGTTTACTCAGTGACAGTGCCGAGCTGTATCAGCACTTCTTCCGCCGTATCCGTGCCGGTATTGTCAACTGGAACCGGCCTATTACCGGTGCCAGCTCGGCGGCGCCGTTTGGCGGTATTGGCGCCAGCGGTAACCACAGGGCCAGTGCTTACTACGCTGCCGACTACTGCGCTTACCCGGTGGCGTCGGTTGAATTGGAACAGGTGGTGATGCCGGAACAGCTGTCGCCGGGCCTGCAATTCTGAGGCAGGAAAAATAAATCTGATCGGGGCTTGGGCCCCGATTTGTTTTCTGCAGCGCTTTTTGCTTAAATAACTAAAACTTATTGGTGTTGCACCAGCAGCCAGGCGTAAACAAACCTATGGTCACAGATAAACCCGGATATGAGCATTTAATCCAGTTTCTGACGGAACACCTGTCGTTATTTGCCCAGCGTTCGGGTAGCGACACCAACAAAACCATAGGTGAGTTGCTGGAAGAGTCTATCGCAGAGCAGATTATTACGCTCTGCACCCAGCATACCGAGCTGGAAATGAACCACCGCAGTATGATTATCCGCGAGGTTGACGGCATTATGTACGACTTTCAGGAAGTGCTGTCCAGCGTACTGGAAAAAAATGCCACTACCCAGCAGGCCGAACTTATCAATGAAATATCCCTGCTTATCAAGAACCTGTTCGATACTGCCATCGCCGATCTGATGGATTAACCCCTGTTCTGCCTGTAAATGTGCTAGATACCCGCGCGGCTTTTACGTAGAATAACGGCCTTATTTTTATGGTGGGGGCGGTAATGGAAGCAACAGTCAGCTGGCACAAAGACAATACCTTTATCGGGACTTCCGGCAGTGGCCATAGTGTGGTTTTTGATGGCAACAAAGACCACAGCACAGCGCCAAGCCCGATGGAAATGGTGCTGATGGCCGCCGGAGCCTGTTCATCTGTCGATGTCGTCAGCATTTTGCAAAAAGCCCGCCAGCAGGTACTGGACTGCGAAGTGCAGCTCAGGGCCGAACGTGCCGAAACTGTGCCCAAAGTCTTTACCACTTTGCACCTGCACTTTGTCGTGACAGGTATTAACCTGAGTGAAAAACAGGTGGAGCGGGCAGTACAGCTGTCAGCAGATAAGTATTGTTCAGTATCTATTATGTTGTCAGGCAGTGTTAAGGTATCTCACTCTTTCAGTGTGAAGGCGGCACAGCTTAGTACAACAGAATAACCACTGTGAGTTAGTGACAAACCGGTGAGCGGTTTTTAGCGGAGACAATGTAATTGGTTAAACCTTTTGAAAAATTGAAACTACACGGCTTTAATAACCTGACCAAAAGTCTGAGTTTCAGTCTTTATGACATTTGTTATGCCCAAACTGAGCAGCACCGGCAGGAATATATCGAATATATCGACGAGCAGTACAATGCCGACCGCCTGACCGATATTCTGACCGAAGTGACCGATATTATCGGCGCTAACATTCTGAATGTGGCGCGGCAGGATTACGACCCGCAGGGGGCCAGCGTAACCATACTGGTTAGCGAAGAACCGGTGCTGGTCGACCCGGATAACTCAGAAAACCCGGGGCCGCGGCCAGATGCCGTAGTGGCGCACCTGGATAAAAGCCATATTTGTGTACACACCTACCCTGAAGTGCACCCGCACGACGGTATCTGTACTTTTCGTGCCG
>CAZEGA010000004.1:15655-19489 GCA_964511675.1 uncultured Rheinheimera sp. | reverse complement strand
ATTGAGGTGTCTACCTGCGGTATTATATCGCCACTGAAAGCACTGAACTTCCTGATCCACAGTTTTGAATCTGACATTGTTACCATCGACTACCGGGTGCGGGGCTTTACCCGCGATATCAACGGTACCAAGCACTATATCGATCACCCGATCTCCTCCATCCAGAACTTTATGGATGCAGACACCAAACGTGCTTTCCAGATGATCGATGTTAACGTGTACCAGGAAAACCTGTTTCATACCAAGATGATGCTAAAAGAAGCCGATCTGAACAATTACCTGTTTGGTATGGGGACAGATTCAATCACGCCGGAAGAGCAAAAAGTCATCAGCAAGAAAGTGTTCCGCGAAATGCGCGAGATCTTCTACGGGCGTAATTTGCCGGATATGAAATAGTAGATAAGTCTTGTCAAAGCATCCTGCCGTTCCGTTTACCAGGCCCGCGTATATCGCGGGTTTTGCTTATTTCAACAAGATAAGGGGAAACAAATTAGCGATCTGTTGGATGTAATAGAAGACAGATACGAGCAGCGCAGCACGGTCATTGTAAGCCAATTACCGGTCAGTGAATGGTATGGATTAATGGAGAATCCGACAGTGGCATGAAGACCGCACTTATTTCCTGATCCGCTTGCCGGTGCATGACGGCTTTGTGGCTGTTGAGCCGGTGGCTCAGGAAGTCACCCCGGAAGTCACCCCCGAAGTTGAGCGCTTGTTGGGAGTGTTGAATGGAGAAATGAGCCGTCTTGAATTGATGGCAGCGTTAACATTGAAAGATGAAGAGCATTTCCGTAAAGCTTATTTAGTTGTTGCTCTGGAGTTGGAGGTTATTGAGCGTACCATCCCTGACAAACCCCGCAGCCGTTTACAAAAATACCGTTTAACACCATCAGGCAAGCAGCTACTTGCCACTAAGGATTAGTACCCATGAATATACCCCCCAGCTCTTCGCGCCGGACTGTCTGCCAAAGGTGCGGGATTCGCGGTATACTACCGCCTCGCCTTTAGGAAGTAACCTCAAATGACTCAGAACCAGATTAATGACAATACAGTAGAATCAGGCTCTGTGGCTGGCATTGCACCGGCAGTAATAGATCACCGTTTCTCCATCGCACCTATGCTCGACTGGACAGATAAGCACTGCCGTTATTTTCACCGGCTGTTAAGCCAGCACGCGGTGCTGTATACCGAAATGGTCACTACCGGGGCCATTATTCATGGCAGTGGTGACTATTTAGACTTTAATGCAGAAGAACACCCGGTAGTATTACAGCTGGGTGGCTCTGACCCGGCGCAGATGGCGCAGTGTGCCAGGCTGGCTGAGCAGCGCGGCTATGATGCGGTGAACATCAACGTCGGTTGCCCGTCAGACCGGGTGCAAAACGGCCTGTTTGGTGCCTGCCTGATGGCGCAGCCGCAGCGGGTCGCTGATTGTGTCAAAGCGATGCAGGACGCCGTCAGTATACCGGTGACGGTAAAAACCCGCATTGGTATTGATGATTCGGATGAATACCAGTTTTTGCAGGATTTTGTTGCTACTGTAGCCGATGCCGGTTGCCGGCAACTGATTGTGCATGCCCGTAAAGCCTGGCTGAAAGGCTTAAGTCCAAAAGAAAACCGCGATATTCCGCCACTGGATTACCAGCGGGTGTATCAGCTTAAACGTGACTTCCCCGAGCTGAATATCAGCATTAACGGGGGGATTAAAACCCTGCAGCAGGCGCGTGAACAATTACAGTATCTCGATGGTGTGATGGTTGGCCGTGAGGCTTACAGCAACCCGCTACTGTTAAGTGATGTGGATGCACTGATTTACGGCACAAACACGGCGCCGCTGACGCCACAACAGGTGGTACAGCAAATGCTGCCTTATATTGAGCGGCAAATGCAGCAGGGAGCCCGCTTCTGGCACATCGCACGGCATATGCTGGGGTTGTTTCAGGGCGTACCGGGTGCCCGGCAATGGCGGCGTTTACTCAGCGAAAAAGGCCATCTGGCAGATGCTACACCAGAGTTAATGCTACAGGCGCTGGCGCTGGTAAGGCCGGCAGATAATTTGACTAACTAGTTAGTTAAATTCACTATATTTTGGTTTTTATAAAAAAGCGACTGCAGTTACTTGCAGTCGCTTTTTTATTTTTATCATTTTATTTCAATATGTTATAGGTTGTTTTGCAGTTGGCACAGAGCTTGAAATACCTCAGTTGTAGTTAACACTAACTGATTTCAAGGAGCTGATGATGAAAACACTGATTGCACTGACTGCGACCGTTTTACTTGCTACCGCTGTATCCGGCACTGACGCCAGGGCCGATGAACTGAGTGTGCAGTTACAGGCCATAACGGTGGCACAACTGCACGAGCTGAAACCGGCTACGATACAACAAGCCAGGCAGGCGATGCAGCAAACCATCATTGATGTTGTTGCACATTTGCAGGCCGAGCAGGATGTGGCACAACTGCTGGCGTTGCAGCTGGCCGGGCCGCAGACCCGTGATGCAGAGTAACAGCAGATGGTTTCCGCTGGCTGGTTGTTATTTATTTTTCTCAGTCCGGTGCTGAGCATGATCCCGGCAATGCTGTTGTGGCAGTTACTGGTGGCAATAGCCCATTTGCGCGATCACGCCTGAGCAGGGAGGGCAGTATGAACTGGGTAAACACTGAAATCCTGACATTTGTACTGTTTTGCCTGTTGCTGCAGCTGGTAAAACGTCGCTATAACACTATAAAGCTTAAGGAGAGTACAGATGGCAACTTATGATACAGATCGTTGGTACTGCGCCCGGGCCTATCGTAAGGTAGCCGGTGTCTGCGCCGGTTTTGCCGGCTATTATCAGCAGCCGCGCTGGCTGATCCGGTTACTGGCGGTAATATTACTGCTACTGTTTCCGCTGGCAACCATAGTGGCTTATCTGGTGGCCGCTGCGGTATTACCTGATCGCGGCTGACAGCTTAAGCCTGTGCTGTTTGCCGTTACAGGCTGTGAAGCAAAGGAAACTGGTGTAAGATAAGGCTGTGACTTACAAGGAGATCGCAGATGCGAGCGTTAATTGCAGCCTTATTGCTGGTTTGTGCCAGCCTGGTATCGGCACAGACTATCACCGTTGCAGACAGCCAGATCCGCCAGCCCATGCCGGGCCGTACAGTGACGGCGGGTTACTTTACATTACATAACCACAGCGGGCAGGAAATCCGTCTTGTTGCGGTCAGCAGTACCGCTTTTGCCCGGGCCGAACTGCATCAGCATAGCCACCGTGACGGTATGATGCGGATGGAGCAGGTGGAGTACATTGCTGTTTCTGCCGGGGAAACCGTATCACTGCAGCCTGGCGGGTTGCACCTGATGCTGTTTGAGCCTGTTGCCGCGATAGAAGCGGGGCAGACATTACCACTTACACTGCAGTTTGCCGACGGGCAGCAGCTGATGATCAGCGTGCCAGTGGTCGCTATGCCGAAACGATAAGGAAGGGTTATGTTGAACACTAAAGTGCTCAGCGCAGGGCTGCTGGCCCTGGCCGTGGTGATGTATCTTACCGGCTGGTGGGTAAGCCGTGAGCCGGCCATGCTGGTGGACGAAATTAAACACAGCCACCAGCAACTGGGCGACAACGCCACCATAGGTTACAGCACGACCACAGCACTGATCCGGGTCAGCGAGACCCTGCTGGATAAAAGCGGTGGTTACCTGTCTAATGACATTATGCCTCCGTTCAGCCTGCTGGATAATATGCCGGCCTGGGAGCTGGGGGTGCTGGAAATGTCGCGCGATTTGGCGTTGGCGTTGCGTAAAGATTTAAGCCGCTCGCAATCTCAGTCTGCTGAAAACCACTATCT
>CAZEGA010000004.1:7302-15645 GCA_964511675.1 uncultured Rheinheimera sp. | reverse complement strand
AAATTGCCCAGCCTAAATTCAATATTGATCACCGCAGCTGGGCTATTCCCAGTGCTGAAGCCGAGTACCGTAAAGCCATTGAACAATTGTACCTGTACCGCCAGGAGCTGATAGATCCGGCGCGGCCTGACAGCCAGTTTTACGCCCGGGCAGACAACCTGCGGGATTGGTTAAAAGCGGTAGAAAAACGCCTTGGCAGTTATTCGCAGCGTTTAAGCGCCAGTGTGGGCCAGGAGCGGCTGAATACCGATCTGGCCGGTGATGCCACGGCGCGCCAGTCAACTGACAGCCCCGGGCACCATATGCTGAAAACCAGCTGGTGGAAGCTGGATGATGAATTTTATGAAGCGCGTGGTGCCAGCTGGGCATTACTGCATTTTTTAAAAGCAGTAGAAACCGATTTCGCCGATGTGTTGCAGCGTAAAAATGCCATGGTCAGCCTGCGGCAGATAATCCGCGAACTGGAAGCAACCCAGCAATCAGTCTGGAGCCCGATGGTACTGAATGGCAGCGGTTTCGGCCTGATGGCCAACCACAGCCTGGTGATGGCTAACTATATATCCCGCGCTAATGCCGCTCTGATCGATCTTTCTGAACTATTAACACAAGGGTAAAACTTGCATGAAAAAAACAGCACTGATGTTATCGCTGGGCAGTGTGCTGCTGACGGGCACTGCGCAGGCCGATACCCTGCTTGGGCTTTACATAGGGGCGGATGGCTGGCGCTCATCAGCACAGGGTAGCTTCGCTGACAACACACAGCTGCAGACATTTGGTTTTAATGATAAAACGCAAACTTCCTACTATGCTGCGCTGGAACACCCGCTGCCACTGCTGCCTAATATCCGCTTGCAGCACAATCGACTGGCTGCTGCCGGTATCACCGATATTAACGCCGGCTTCAGCTTTGCCGGTGAAACCTTTACTGTTGATACCCGGGTGCGTAATCAGGCTGATCTGACCAACACTGACTACGTATTGTACTACGAGCTGTTTGACAACAGCCTGCTCAGCCTGGATTTAGGTATTAACGGTAAATATATCAAGGGTGATGTGGCTGTAGCTGAAACTGCAGCCAATGGTATTTCAGTCCGGCAGAGCGTATCGCAGATTATTCCGATGTTATATACCTCCGCCACAGTGGGGTTACCGCTGACCGGGCTGGAAGTGTTTGCCCAGGGGAGCCTGGTGTCATACGACGGCAGCCGGCTTTACGATGCGCAGGCCGGTGTGGCTTATGCCTTGCTGGATAATCTTGCGCTTGATCTGAAACTGAGGCTGGGCTACCGCGCGGTGAATATGCGCCTGGACGATATTGACGATCTGTATGCCGACCTGAAGTTTAGCGGGGTCTTTGCCGGCATAGAAATTCACTTCTGAGCCCCTGACGCAGGGGCGCTATTGTACCTGCGTCAGCTGTTATTCTTATGTAACCACCTTGTGACCCTGGACGAATCGTTTTATAGTTAATGCACTCTGGCTTTTTCTCAGGTTTCATTTTGCTAAATTCTTTCAGACAGTTAACCTTACCGTGGTTAGTTGCTGTCGCTGCTATGGGATTACTCACCGGGCTTTGGCATCACGCTGAGATGACAACGCAGCAACGTGTGCAAATTGAGCAATTTGCCAGTACATTGCAGTTAAGCATTGCCCCCTTACTGAAAAACCGTGAGCCGGAACTGGTACGGGCACAGTTAAATCATCTGCGTTATGTCAGTGCGCTGCCCATAACGGCGCTGGCAGTTTATGATGCCCGGCATCGCCTGTTGGCCGGCACCGATTCTGCCGCCGCATTGCAGGCCTTTGTGCCGGAGGATGCGGTCACAGCCTTTGCCATGCAAAGACATGGCCTGCAAGTGCTGGTGCAACTGCCTTTAGCTGAAAGCAGCACGTCCGGCTTGCAGCCTGATCCGGAGCGCAGCGGCGCTTATCTGTTACTGCTGGTAACGCAGAATGTCTCTTACAGTGCCTGGCTGGTGCCGTTACTGATTGTGGCCTTTACCGGGCTGGTGGTACTCAAGGTGTTGCAGAACACGCTGCTGCAGGCATCGTCGCGGCTCAATACCGACATCAGTTTGCTGACACATAAGTTATCCCAGCTGTGTCAGGGACAGCACAATACCCGGGTGGATGAAGAGCTGGTGCCTGAACTGTATCCGCTGAAACAGGCGCTGAATGACCTTGTTGCTGCGCAGAGTAGCAGGGCACAACACAGTAAAACTGAACTACAGCAACTGCAGTTGACAGTGCAGCAGGAAGCATCACAGTGCCAGAGCCTGCAACAGCAGCTGAAAGAACTGCAGCACAGCCATCAGCACTTACTGCAGGTGGTACAGTTGCGGCTGACGAATCTGCGGCAACTGATACAACACAGTGCCGACATGGAAGCAGAGCAACTGCAGAGCGCATTAACCGGGGTCACAGACTTACTGTCGCTGGAATACAGCCCACAGCCGCCAGAACGCCAGCCGGCAAATGTAACCGGGCTGGTTGCAGCCGTTGCTGCTGCCGTACAGCAACCGCTGGCAGCACGGCAAATTGATATACATATTATTGAAGGCGAAGGACTGGCCGACTACCAGGTTGATGTACCGGTCATGCAGTTGCAGATGTTACTGGTAGCGTTACTGCAACTGACGGCCCGGGTATCAGCTGCGTCTGAACTGGTGTTAAGGTTAAGGCTGTCGGGTGATAAGCCGGCCGTGCTGGAGATCAGTGTCACCTGCAATGGCAATGGTATTCCGGCCAGAGTGGTGCAGTTGCTCAGGGCTGCGGATACCAGGCCTTTGCAGTGGCATGAGACCGATATCGGCTGTGTGATTGCGGTACGACAACAATGCAGTGCCGATATGTCAGTACAGTCACTGGACGGACTGGGGAGTACGGTAAATATACAGCTGCCGGTGACGGCCCGGGTGGTCCGGCACCGGCAGCTGCAACATATTTTATTGTTTGACAGCTCGGCTTTGCTGCCTGAGCGTATCCGTAGCCTGAATACTGTGGCCCGGAATGTGGTCAGTTGTGCCGACATTGCAGAGTTAATGCGCAAAAGTACCCAACAGCACTTTGAGCTGACGCTGATTTTTCTGCCAGAGCCGGCCGAGCTGCTGCAGTGGCAAGCCGTGCTACGGCAGGCCGGGTTACACGGCCCCTGTTTGTGCTATGCCAAAGCAGCTGAACTGGACATCTGGCGCGAGACATTACAACGGGCCATAGTGCCGTTGCCGTTTTGTCTGTCTCATCTGGCGGCTACGGACCAGGCGGCTGAGTTGCCGCGTTTACTGGTAGTTGATGACAACCCGACTAATCTGGCTTTTGTCCGGGTGTTGCTAAAGTCGCAACCCGTGTATTTAGACATGGCGTCATCCGGTGCTGAGGCGTTGCAGCTATGCCGGCAGCAGCGGTTTGACATTATTCTGCTTGATATTCAGTTACCTGATATGGCCGGCACTGAGGTCGCGGTACAGTTGCGCCAGCTGGTAGGCTACCAGCATATCCCTATTCTGGCTTTTACTGCCCATGCGCTGGATGAAGAGGTGGCCGCATTTAAACAAGCCGGTATGGATGATGTGATCTTTAAACCGCTGGATGCCGGCAAACTGGAGCAGATTTTGTATTGGTGTTCACAGGCTAAAATCGATCACGCCGGCCAGTAGCTGCTTAATGGCATGCAGATAGGCCTGATTAGGCTGTGTTGTCAGCAATGGCAGCAGTTCAGCGCCGCTGGCGGTATATTTATAGTATTGTAACACTACATTTTTACGCACTGTGCCGCTAAATACCTGCTGCTGATACTGCCAGTTTACGGTGTGGCCGCTGGCCAGCTCGCCGCTCTCTATCTCTGCACTGTGCAGCAGGCCAATGTCAATCAGGCTGAGGATCTGCGGGTACGACAGGCCAAACTGGCTCAGGTTCAGCACCGCTCTGCTGCGGCCGGTCAGCCATTGCCATAATGATGGCCGGCGGATATAACCAAAGTAAATTCTGGCGCTTGGGTCCTGCCGGCTGCGGCAACTGAGGTTGGCGGCCTGTTGCAGGGCTACGGCCTCTTTATAGCTCATACGTTTCAGGGCATGCAGGGTTTTCAGGGAGAACTTACCGGGGCTGGCAATTTCACCGGCCAGAATTTTGGCCCAGAGCTGCTGCATATTGCCGTTGGAGACATCCAGAATAAGCTCACAAAATTGCTGGAACCAGTCTGGATCAACCTCCTGCGCAGACACATGCTCAGGGCAGTAATCCTGTGCCAGCAGGATAATTCGTTCCAGATTCAGCTGTTGCCGCTCTGTTTGCATTAACAGGCGCCGCTGCGCCCGCTCTGCCAGTGTCATGCCTGTCAGGCTGGCGGCGGCCCCCGATCTTGCCGCCAGCTGCTGGTGTTTATGGCTAAACGGGCTGGCATCCGCGGTGCTGTATTCCGGGCTGGCGTTGTTCTCTTCCCGTAACAGGGTGCCCAGCTGTGTTTTGGCCAGCTGCCGTAAGCGTTGTTGTCCGGATACCGGGTTAACTTTTGTCATAATACTGAAGGCGGCACTTGCATGCAGGTAGGCGCTATCTTGGCACCTGCCACTGTATGGCGGCAAGTAAAGGATTATACTTTGTGTAAAATAAAATCTGTTATAACTTACTCTAATATGAATTAAGCATGTATATTTAAACGGAATCATTAAAAAAGGCTGAGTAATGGTGTCAAAAGAAACAGATGAAGATTTTCTGTTTTTAGCAGAAGACGAGCCCGCCACGTCCGGTGAGGAACACAAGCTAGGTGAATGGCACCTGTTAATCGTCGATGACGATGAAGAAATTCATACTGTCACCAAGCTGGCGTTAAGCGATTTAACCGTGCTGGGCAAGCAACTGGTTTTTCATCATGCCTATTCCGGGGCTGAAGCTATTGCCTTTTTGCGCAAACAGCCAAATACCGCGCTGGTGCTGCTTGATGTGGTGATGGAGTCTGACGATGCCGGCCTGTTAGTGGTACAGCAAATCCGTGACGAGCTGCATATGGATGAAGTCCGGATAGTATTACGCACCGGACAACCGGGATATGCGCCGGAAGAAAGCGTGATCAAAGAATATGATATCAATGATTACAAAACGAAAACCGAACTGACCCGCAGCAAACTGGTTACCTCTATCATTGCTTCATTGCGCTCCTACCAGCAGATCAGAACCATTAACCAAAGCCGGCGTGGCCTGGAAAAAATTATCAATGCCGGCGCTAATTTGCTGGAACAGCACTCGTTACATGAATTTTCTGAGGGCGTGGTAACACAGATCTCGTCGCTGATAGGCCTGCATGCCGAGGGTGTGCTTTGTGCGCAAATTGAAGATGACGGCAGCGCCAGCGAAAATATTTATGTGCTGGGGGCGGCCGGGCATTATGCGCCTTATATTAAATGCCAGCTGGACCGGCTGGATAACCAGCGCATTGTCGGCCAGATCACCAAATGCCTGCAAAACCGGCAGCACCTGTTTACCGATCAGGATACGGTGCTGTATCTGGGCAATGAGACACACTGTGCGGCCGTGTATATTGAAACCAACCGTCCGGTTGAAGATCTGGATCGCCAACTGATAGAAGTGTTTCTCAGTAATATTTCCATTGGCTATGAGAATGTTACCTTGTTCCAGCAGCTTAAACATGCTGCTTATATCGATCCACTGACCAAAACGCCTAACCGCAATGAGTTTATCCAGATCCTGCAGGATACCCGGCGCTATGAGGCGCTGCATAACGTGGCGGTACTGATTGATATTGATCATTTTTCTGATGTGAATGACGGCCTGGGACAGGATGTAGGTAACGAGCTGCTGGTTGCTGTCACCTTTCGCCTGATCCAGCAGTTTGGCACCTGCGCCCAGCTGGGCCGTATCGGCGCCGATGTGTTTGGTCTGGTAGGGCCGGAGCATGAGCTGACGCCTGAGCGCCTGCAGCAGGTGTTTAATGAGCCTTTCCATGCCTCTGAGCATGCATTACAGGTCAATGCCACCTTTGGTCTGTGCCGGTTAACCGACAGTGCAGAGCAGGGGCTGATCATACTGAAGCATGTGTATATTGCCCTGAATAAAGCAAAAAAACATTACGGCCAGAATTATCAGTATTATCAGGCGGATATGGAAGATGAAATGGCCGAGCGGCTGGCATTGCTGCGTATGCTGCGGCAGGACTTTGCCCAGGGCCGGCTGGAACTTTGGTATCAGCCGCAGATTTCTCTGAATTCCAAGCAGGTGGTTGGCATGGAAGCGCTGTTGCGCTGGCCACAGGCGGATGGTCACTACGTCTCTCCTGCCGTGTTTATTCCGCTGGCGGAGTACTCCGGGTTAATTGTCGATATTGGCAGCTGGGTACTGGAGCAGGCGTGTCTGCAAATTAACCAGTTGGAAAAACAGGGCTTCAGCGGGTTACGGATCGCGGTCAACGTGTCTATGCCACAGTTTCGCAACCACGGTTTTGTGCAGTCAGTCATTGACTGTGTTAACCGGCACCAGATCAAACCCGAGTTGCTGGAGCTTGAAATTACGGAATCTGTGGTGATGGATGAACCGAAAATTGTCATTGAGGCGCTGCAAAAACTGAAAAGCTTTGGCATTAAAGTGGCCATTGATGACTTTGGTATTGGCTTCTCATCACTGAGCTATCTGCAGCAATTGCCGCTGGACAGGATCAAGGTCGACCGGGCTTTTATCCGTGATATCAACCAGGCCGCAGGTGAAGTTATCGCAGAAACCATTATCAGCCTGGGTAAACGGCTTAACCTGTCTACTATTGCTGAAGGTGTGGAAAACCTGGCCCAGGAACAGGCCATACTGGCTATGGGCTGTGATGAGGTACAAGGCTTTATGTATGCCAAGCCGATGCCGCCGGCAGAGTTGTTGCAGTATTTACAGCAATCGGCCGGCAGCAAAGTACCAGGCTAAGCTGCTGTTAAAGCTGTTCCCGGTACACATAGGACGCCAGCACATGTTGCTGGCGTTTTAATTCACGGACAAACAACTGTGCCACCTTATGGCCAAACTGGATCAGCACATAATCACCTTTTGCCGGTTCGCTTAACAGCAGCTGCCAGCGGCCTTCATTGATAAAGTGCCGGGTGCTGCGGCCAGCGGCATTAGCAGCGCAAAACCAAGGCAAACAGCGAATAGTAAGTGCATGTATTACTCTTTAATCAGCTGCTGCAGCGCTGCCAGTTGTTGCTCCGGGTCCCAACGGCCGTCAAAGGTCCACTTGGCGGTGATTTGCTCAGGTAAAAGCTGCTGTGGGTGGATGTTTAAGTTAGTGCTGAGCCAGGGATAAATAATCTGGCTGTTATCTGTATGGCTAAAGTAGTAGCGATCGCCCCACAGGTTGGCGCGGTCGCGCTGTGGCTCAGCCGGATAGATATGACGGAAAATGGGTGTATCGGCCATATTGGTACTGTACTGGTTATTGAGCAGATAAAACTGCGCATCATAGTGGCGCCGCCCCAGCATAAAGCCTGGCACACCGTCAAAGCGTGAGTCGCGTACCACCAGTTTTTGCTGTTCGTTTAATTCGCCGTCATGCCACAGCGTGGCATAGGCTTTGTTATTAACGAATACGCTGTTGCTGAAAAATGCCCAGCCACGCGGGCAGATCATATCGGTATGGCCTTCAAAATAGCAGTTGTCATGGTAATACATGCCGCCGGTTTTATTCCACAGGCTAAGTGTATCGGCACCACCGGCAATAATACGGCAGTTAGCGGTAATAATACGGGTCGCCTGGTCAAAGCCACGCACGGCGAACTGGTGTTCGTTATCACCGGTCAGTTCGCCATAGCTGTTTACAATGCTGATATTTAACAGCGCAATGTCGCTGGCACGGATATTCACCACTGCTGCGCCCCAGTCGGACGGGTGCTGCTTTAACCAGTTGCTGCGCAGCTCTGCCACGCGGATTTCGGTGTGATCAGCACCGGCACCAATTAGCGCGACCTTATTGCGGGTTAAATACAGTTTTTCCCGGTATACACCGGGGCCAATTTGAATAATGGCCTGAATATCGTTATCCGGCAGGCTGTTAATAGCTTGCTGAATACTGCGAAAGGGCGCAGCGCCGCTTTGTGCCACCTGCAGGTGGATGATATCGGCGAAGCTGGCTGTGCTGATACACAGCAGTAACAGGATGCAGAATGGAAAGGCTTTTTGCATATTTTTGATTCCTCAAAAAAGCCGGTACCACAAGATTACCGGGGCAACATAGCGAGAATCGACTTGCCCTAAGCTAACCGTTAAAACTCCGGATGCTGACAAATTCGTTTGGAACGAATTTGAACAGCTCTGCTGGCCCGAAGGGTAAACTTCATGGACGAAGTTTATAAT
>CAZEGA010000004.1:6120-7292 GCA_964511675.1 uncultured Rheinheimera sp. | reverse complement strand
CCCCCAGGGATGGGTTCACGGCGTGTTAGCGTGGGCAAGCCGGTTCGTGCCGAAGCATTAAAACCGGCTAAACACAGGAAGAAACTTAGTTAGTACCAAGCAATTTGGCTATTTGCACACCGGCCATTATAAAGGGGCCGTTGGCTTTGGCGTCGTTACGGAATACCGGTTCAGTCATATAGTAGTGGTAGCTGCCGTCACGGCCAAAGCCTAAACCGGCGACCTGACAGGTATTGACCAGGCTTACGCTGTTATCCGGGTGTACCAGCACAAACTCGTTTACCAGGCCTTGCCAGGCTTGAATGGCGGTGTCACGGTAATGCTCCGGCAAGTAGCCATTATTAACCGCTTTGGCAAAGAAGTAGGTAAACATACTGCTGGCGGACGATTCCAGATAATTACCCGCTGCCTGTGGTTTATCCAGGATTTGGTACCAGCTGCCGGTAGCGGCATCCTGCACTTTTACCAGGGCTGCGGCCAGCCCGGCAGCCATATCCAGCAATGGCTGGCGCAGTGCAGTTTGATCTTCAGGGATAATCTCCAGTACGTCCACTAACGCCATAGCCAGCCAGCCCAGGCCACGGCCCCAGAACTGGCTGGCCAGACCGGTGTCGTTATCTGCCCAGTGCTGCTCGCGTGCTTCATCCCAGGCGTGGTAATACAAACCGGTGGCCGGGTCACGCAGTTTGTCCCGGCTGATGGTAAATTCCTTTACCACTTCGTCAAACGCATGGCCCTGTTCAAAGGTTCTGCTGTAATTGGCCAGAAACGGCATGCCCATATAAACGCCGTCCAGCCACAGCTGATGCGGATAAATTTGCTTGTGCCAGAATGCACCCTCGCTGGTACGCGGGTGTTCGCTCAGTTGTTTACGCAGTAAATCCAGCGCCGCGCGGTATTCCGGTTTGGGGTTGCGCTGATATTCACGCAGCAGCATATTGCCGCTATTTAAGCTGTCGATATTGTAGTTACTGATCTTGTAAGTGCGGATATCGCCATCGGCCGTGATAAAAGAGGCTATCACATCACTCAGTACCTGCTGCCAGGCCGCGTTTGGCCGTACTTTAAGCAGGTCGTCATAGGCTTGCAGTTGCAGGCCGGTGGTATATTCCCACTTGCTCGGGCGTTGGCGCTCGTAGTCCCAGCCGCCATAGGCATAAAACGGGGTTTGC
>CAZEGA010000004.1:0-6110 GCA_964511675.1 uncultured Rheinheimera sp. | reverse complement strand
TGCCGCGCCATTTCACTGGCCGCTAAACGCTCACTCCAGTTTAAGGCTGTTTCGGCCGTTAGCGGGCCGGCTTTTTGCTGCGCAGATAACGCGGTTTTCAGCGTTAGCCTGGGTGTCAGGCTCAGTTGTTCGACTTGCTGTTCAAGGTAGTCCACAAATTCAGCTTCGGTTTTAATGCCGCCCGGTTCGCCGTCCCAGGCGGACAGGAAATAGTATTCCAGCTCTGTGCCGGCTGGCGCCATGACCGCAACATGGTTGTTGTCATCGCCGGTCAGCTGTTTATTGGCACCGCGTTTAAATAAAATGGCCATACCGAGTTTATCTTTACCACCGGTAAGGGTTTGCTCGCCCCAGGTCGCCAGATAAGTCCAGCTATGGCCGGGAATATCCAGCTTGCCCTGCAGCACTTTGGTATCAGGCAGCCTTACCAGGCCAATGGCAATATTATCCAGCGGCTCTGCCAGTGACAGCCGGGTATGCACTAAACGGCTACCGGCGGTCATTGACAGGTTGGCGGTTAAGTTCAGTGTTTTACCGGCAATTTGCCAGTCTTTATACTGAATTTGCAGGGCAGAGTATAAAGCACCGTTTTCAATCACTTTAGCGGTATGGCCGCTAAGTTTTGCTACCAGCTGTACCTGTTCACCGTCCCAGTAACCATAGCCGCCGGCACCGAGCGATTTACCGACTTTAAGCAGATCCATGCCCCAGTCGGCCATGGCATGGTACGACTGATAACCGTCCAGCCCGACCTGATGCAATACCGGTTTGCCGGTTTTATTGCCAAACACATCAAAACCGTTGCGCCAGTCGAGATAAATGCGGTAGCCGACTTTCTCAGATTCTATACCCGGCCCTTCGTAGCGTATCCATTCGGAATGATCGGTATACTGCGGTGGCGGAGTCAGCTCAGCCACGTTCCTGAAGCTGCCGCCGATATATTTGCTGTCCTGCCACTGGCCGCCTGTTTTATGCGATATTTCGGCCTGGGTGCGCCGTGGCAGCTGTTGGGCGTTAAACAGTTTGGTGTTATTGGCAATCTGCAGCTGTTTTTTCTCAGCGGCGGCAAAATCAAACTGTAATAACAGGCTGTCTTTGCTGCCGTCGCCGTTATGGTCAATCAGCTGTGACGCTACTATCTTGCTGCCATCCAGCGCCACTAACGCCTGGGCTTGCTCTGCCGTGACACCCAGATCACTGAATGGCAAAAGCAGCGTTTGCTCTGTACGGGCAAAAGTGGAGGGGTTGCTGATGCTCAGGTTAGCGATGCTGGCCGTGTCAGTTGCCGCTGGCACTATGGCCGAAGGCTGCGGCGAGCAGGCGCTGGCGACAGCGGCGATACTGAGACTTAACAAGGTTTTGCCAAAAAGAATGCGGGCCATAAGATACCTGTTATTACAATTCGTACATCCGTGCCAAGTAAAACGGGCCTTCCGTGGCTCAGCGTTTAGCGGGAGAAACCCGCTATGCCAAAACATAGCGGGGTGTTACGTCAGAACTTATATCAGAACTTGTACTGCGCGCCTAAGTAGTACTGGCGGCCAGTGCTGTGGTAGTAGGTTAAGCGGTTACCGCCGGAATCAACCCACTGATCATCTACTTCGTTGGTCAGGTTAAGGGCTTCAAAGCTGATTTTCCAGTTATCGGTCAGCTGATACGACATGGCAGCATCAATATTACGGGTGGCATTGGTGCCTTCCATATCGTTGTTGTCGCGGCCAATGGCGTTAGTCAGGTACCTGTCGCGGGTGGTCAGTGAGACCCGGGCGCTGAATGCATCATCTTCATAGTACAGGGTGGCGCTGCGGGTACTTTCTGATAAACCATTCAGATCACGGGTGGCCAGCACTACTCCGGTATTATTGACATAATCCATCTGTGCTTTGACGTAGGTATAGTTACCAATAAAGCCGAAACGATCCCAGAACTCCGGCAGGAAGCTGAATGGCATCTGGTACTGTACTTCAAAGCCGTACAGGTTACCGCCAGGGCCATTTAACGGCGTGTTGGTCTGCCATTCTACGTTCTCGTTACAGCCGGTATCGGCACCGTAGCCGGGGCCGGCATTACAGGCATCAATGGCTGCCTGTACCGGTAAGCCGGTTTCAGTAAATATTTTCGTTTCACGCAGGCCCTGCACATAGCTGTCGATATCTTTGCGGAATACTGCTACCCCTAACATCGATTCGTTATCGAAGTACAATTCTAAACCTAAGTCATAGGTTTTGGCTTTGGTTGGCTCTAATGTCGGGTTACCACCGGCGATGGTACGGGCGCCACCAGATGCTGTGACGGTCACATTAGGCCGGATACTGCCCAGACCGGCACGGGCCATGACTTCGGCATAACCAAAGCGGATAACCACATCATCCAGCGGCTCAAACACCAGGTTTAACGACGGCAGGAATTCATTGTAATCGTGTTTGGCCGTAACCTGTTCCGGGGTGCCGCCAATGGTGGCCCAGGAGGTAGAAGACTGGTCGGTTTTGACATAACGGCCGCCAATATCGCCGCGGATAGTGGTGTTGCCGACTTCGGTTTCAAAGGCCAGCTGGACATAAGCCCCCAGGGTTTTTTCTTCGGCAGAGTAATCGCCGGCGACAAGATTAGTCAGCACAAAATTACCGCTGTTGCTGTAAATATTATAACGGGCATCAATAGCGGCCAGGTTTGGTAATACCCAGTTAGCTTGCGAACCCAGGCCTGAATTGTAGTTAAAAGTCAGATCCGGCGTCATGACCACACCGCCGGCATTTTCCGGCTGGCGACGCGATTCCCAGGTAACAAACTCAAAATTCTTGTAGTGCCGGCCGCTACGCAGGGTCAGATTATCGTTTACGGCGTATTCCAGGTTAACAGCGGCACTATCAAAGGTGTTTTCTGCTCCCAGCGGCCGTAACCGTACGCTGCTGGTAGTCCAGCCGTTAGGATCGTAGGCGGCGGCACCAAAGATCAGTTCCGGGTTATCGCGCTTGTTGCCGCGGTAGTCGTAGCTGAAATTCAGCCCGTCTTTATCCATGACTACTGTGGTCTGAACCGGGTTATCAAATTTTGAGTTGGCGCGGCCCACCATAGCATCAATTTTCAGGTTATCGGTTAACTGGTGCTGGCCGCTTAAGGTAAATTGCAGGAAATCGGTCGACAGTTCATCGTAACGCAGCTCATTGCGTACCAGCGCATTCTCAAATGAGGCGTAGGTCACGGTATTGCTGCTGTCAATTTCATAATCCAGTACATTCATGGCACCGGTAATACCACCGGCGGGATTGGTCAGGGCAGCCCGGTTATTACCGGCATTCAGAATGCCCTGCATAAAGGCTTCCTGCCGGCTGGAATCGTCTTTTGAGTACAGGAGATCCAGGTTAAAACGGGTTTCGCTGCTCGGGCGGAACTCAAACGCTGCGGCCATACCGGTACGTTTTACGTTATGCTCATAGGCATCATAGCGTGGCAAACGCGGCCGGAACGCGTCGTTAATCGCCTGCAGTTCCGGGGCATTGGCATCACCGCGGTAAGTACCAAAGTCGTTAACGTTATTCCAGCGCACTGTACTGGCGCCCTGATCTTTAAGATTACGCTCTGAATAGGCGGCCGAGAACAGCACGCCGAATTTGCCATCGGCAAAAATATTACTGACCAGGAACGAGCCTTTCGGGTCAACTTCTTCGGATAAATCGTTATAACCGGCCTGGATGTTGGCGGCAAAGGTTAAACCGTCATAGTCGAACGGGCGGGCTGTACGCAGGTCAACAGTGGCACCTAATGAACCTTCCTCCACATTGGCCGAAGCGGTTTTACGTACGGTAAGCTCGCTGAATAAATCGGATGAAAAGGTATTAAAATCAAAGCCACGGCCACGGTTGGCACCACCAATAGCATCAGTGCCGCCGCTGGTGGACTGCGCCTCCATCCCGTTAATACGTACCCGGGTAAAATCCGGGCCTAAACCGCGTACCGAGATTTGCCGGCCTTCACCGGCCACGCGGCTGATGGCTACGCCGGGAATACGCTGCAAGGATTCTGCCAGGTTTAAATCGGGGAAGTCGGCAATATCTTCGGCTTTGATGGTGTCGGTAGAGCCGGTTTCAAAGCGTTTCTGATTCAGGGCACTGGCCAGGCTGCCACGGAAGCCACCGGTTACGGTAATAACCTCAATGTCTTCTTCCTGTACCTGTGCTGCCGGTTGCTGTTCTGTTTGTTGCGCCTGCAGTGCCGGCGCAGCGCCAAGTACGGTTGCTAAACCGGCCAGCGTAAGCGCCCGCACCAGTTTAGTGGGGCGAAATTGCGTGTTGCGATAAGCCATCTTGTTCACCTCGTCCTGAATTGACTTGTTGTCTTAGCCCGGGTCCAGCCCGGCTTTTATCTGTTTATCAGGAGCAATATGTTTGCTCCCCATTGATTTGCATAATTTGTATTCAGTTTCTATGCTTTTTCTGTTCTGTCTACCGGTGGCAAAAAAAGCTTGCAATTTTATGCCACCGATGGCAAAAAGCTAACACCATGAAGCAAAATCTGTCAATTAATGCTTGAAATAATTTCAGCTAAAATTGTAAGCATAACTTGCTATGTTTGATTAAGTTGATGATTTTAAATTATTTTGTGTTTGATTGAATTTTGGGTTTGTTCCATATTTGAACAGAATTCGCCATGACAGTGCAGCAAAATGCAGGAGAACAGCATGACAGCATTATTTTCGCTGACCGGTAAAACCGCTTTGGTAACCGGTGCCAGCCGTGGTTTAGGCCAGGCTATAGCACAGGCGCTGGCCGCCGCAGGTGCCAGGGTGATGTGTGCCAGCTCTGGCCCGGGTGGCAGTGCTGAAACGGTAGCGCGTATCCAGGCTGCCGGTGGCAAGGCTGTGGCGCTGCAGGCGGATCTGGCCGATGAGGTGGCGGTAGAACACTTGGCTGCTGCGGCGCTGGCGCAGGGGCCGGTCGATATACTGGTTAATTGCGGCGGCACCATTTTCCGCGCCCCGGCGCATCAGTTCCCGATGAATGAATGGCATAAGGTGATTGCCGTTAACCTGGACGCGGCATTTTTACTCAGCCAGCGGCTGGGGGCCGAAATGATTAAACGCCGGCAGGGCAAAATTATTAATATCGCGTCTATGCTGTCGTACAGTGGCGGTATTACGGTGCCAGCCTATACCGCCAGCAAACACGCCATTGCCGGTGTTACCAAGGCGCTGGCCAACGAATGGGCGCAGCATAATATTCAGGTGAATGCGATAGCGCCGGGGTATTTCCGCACCGACAACACCGCCGCCTTGCAGGCCGACACCGAACGTAATGCCGCCATTACGGCGCGTATTCCGGCCGGGCGCTGGGGCGAACCGGAAGATTTAGCTGGTGCGGCAGTATTCCTGGCCTCAACAGCCAGTGATTATGTTAACGGTCATGTGCTGGCGGTAGACGGTGGCTGGCTGGCACGCTGAACGAATTTTACTTTGCAACCGAGGTTTTTATGACTGTTTTATTTGAAAGCCGTTATCCCACCCATCCGGATGACGTAAAACATTACGGCACCGATGAGTTACGCCAGCATTTTCTGGTCGATAACCTGATGCAGGCTGATAAGTTAGTACTTTGTTACACCCACTATGAGCGGGTGATTGTTGGCAGCGCGGTGCCGGTAAAGGCCGCAGTAACACTGGCCGCGCCGGAGCCGCTAAAAGCGCAGTTTTTCCTGCAACGGCGTGAACTGGGGGTTATCAATGTTGGCGGTACAGGTACAGTCAGCGTCGATGGCACCGGCTACCAGCTGAAAAACACCGAGGCGCTGTATATCGGTATGGGCGCGCGGGATGTTAGTTTTCGCAGTGACGATGCTGACCAGCCAGCGAAGTTTTACTTAAATTCAGCACCGGCCCACCATAGCTACCCGACCAAACATCTGACGATGGATAACTGCACCGTGCTGCAGATGGGCGCGCTGGAAACCTCGAACGAGCGCGCTATCCATCAGTTGATGATTAACGATGTGGTGCAGACTTGTCAGCTGCAAATGGGCTTAACGGTGTTAAAACCCGGCAGCGTGTGGAATACCATGCCAGCGCACCAGCATGACCGGCGGATGGAAGCCTATTTTTATTTTAACCTCGCTGACGA
>CAZEGA010000003.1:40301-44447 GCA_964511675.1 uncultured Rheinheimera sp. | reverse complement strand
ATATTGATTTGCTGATCACGCCAGATCCGATCAACAAAGAGCGCATTGTATTTGCGCCGGTGTTTGGCTACGAGCTGGTGCTGGTGGCCAGCAATAACAGCAAACTTAACAGCCTGAGCCGGATTGAACCGGCGCAGCTGAGCGATCAGGTTTTGCTGACCTACCCGGTAGAAACCGCCCGGCTGGATATTTTTCAGCAGTTTTTACTACCGGCGCAATGTATGCCGAAACGGCATAAAACGCTGGAAGCCACCGACATTATTCTGCAAATGGTGGCAGCCAACCGCGGCGTGGCCGCCATGCCGAAATGGCTGGCGCTGCAATACGCCCAAACCCTGCCGCTGCATATTATCCGGCTTGGCGAACATGGCATTCATAAGCATATTTATGTCGGTTACCGTAAACAGGAAAGGCTGAACAAGCATATTCAGACCTTTATCGCGCTGGCAAAAAGCAGCGGCACTGAATAATGTTGCCGCCGTGCTTGTCTGGCAGCTGTGCCTTGCATTTGCTGCACATAATAAAAAAAGCAAAAAGGTAACGCATTTTGGCAACTTCCCCCAGGTGACAACATTACTACAATGGTTGTCGGGGGTTGGCTATTCGGCATAAGTGTGCAGGAAGCCGCTAAAGTCAGCGCCTGCACAAACAAACAGGCTGGCAGTGCAGGACAAGTGCAATAAATAACCGCATTTACTGCCAGGTGTTTGATTTGAACGACTTATAACGAATCACGAGGGGATGCAGAGAAAATGGAGAACAGGAAAACATTTACCAGAACCGCCGTGGCAAGGGCTATTTCCCTGCTGCTTGGTGGCACCGCCGTTTTACCGCTATATGCGCAAGATACGCAACAAGCCCTGGCGACTGAAGCTGAACAGGTTGAAGTCATCATGGTGCGTGGCGTACGTTCCAGTATGCAGGAAGCCGCATCAATTAAACGTAACGCTATGGGGGTGGTAGATGCCATTTCCGCCGAAGATATCGGTAAATTCCCGGACACTAACCTGGCCGAATCGCTGCAGCGGATTACCGGGGTGTCAATAAGCCGCACCAATGGTGAAGGCTCTGAGGTGACTGTGCGCGGCTTTGGTGGCGACAACAACATGGTGACGCTGAATGGCCGCACCATGCCGTCAGCCACTACCTATGGTGCCGGCTCCGGCGCCGATGGCACCACCCGCGGCGGCAGTGCCCGTGCTTTTGATTTCGCTAACCTGGCCTCTGAAAGTATCCGCGCAGTGGAGGTATATAAAACCGGTAAGGCCAATATTGCCACCGGCGGTATCGGCGCCACGCTGAACGTAAAAACTGCCCGCCCGCTGGATACAGCTGAAACCGTAGCCAGTGTCGGGGTTAAAGCCGTGCATGACACCACTAACCGCACAGGTAGCGATGTTACGCCGGAAGTTTCCGGCATTTTCAGCCATGCGCTGGATGATGGCAAATTTGGTGTCAGTATCTCTGCCAGCCACCAGCGGCGTGATTCCGGCTATACCGGCGCTACCGTCAACGACTGGCAGGTTGGCTACTGGGATGATATCGCCGATCTGGACCGGCTGTGGAACAACATTAATACCCAGGTGATTAATGCGCCGGCGCAGGGCCAGTTATATACCCGGCCTAATGATATCCGTTATGCCTTTTCCAACACCGAACGTACCCGCGACAATGCCCAGCTGACACTGCAGTTCAGGCCAACAGACAAATTCACCGCCACGGCCGACTATACCTTTGCCGAAAATAATCTGGTCGAGCACCGGGGGGAGATCACCAACTGGGTACAAACCGGCAGTAACACCCAGGTGGTGGAATTTGATAACAATACCGTGAAAACGCCGTCCTATATCCAGGAAATTTATTCCGGTGCGGTGGACGAAGGCTACGAACAGCAATGGCGCGAGCAGACCAATACGCTGAAATCCGCTGGCCTGAACTTTGAATACCAGGTTAATGATGCGCTGACGCTGATGCTGGATGCCCACAGCTCCGAGTTGTACAGCCGTGGTACCGGGCCGCGTAACTCCGGTGAACTGGCGGTGGGTTTGGGTGCGCCTATTGTTACGGCCCGTGAATGGTTCTACGGTGCCGATTTGCCCACTTACCTGAATGTGTATAACGACGCCGTGCCCGGCAAAGGCGCCAATGCCAACGGTATCGTCGATGCCGGTGATGTCGGCTCTTCTATCGCCCGCATTCGCAACGCCAGCCAGGAAAGCAAGATTAAACAGCTGAAACTGGATGGTATTTATGAGCTGGATGACGGCCGCTTTGATTTTGGTGTTGAAATGCGCAAAATGGAATCGCGCTCCATGCAAACCGCCGGCAACAATATTGCGCTGGGTAACTGGAACGTCGGCAACCCCGGCGAATTCGGCGATCTGATCCAGCCGTTTGACTTACCCGGAGAGTTTGACGACTACAGCACCCTGTCCGGTGGCTATGGCTTTATTGCCGATCCGCGTGCGCTGTACCAGGCTGCAGAGAGTTTGTATCCGGGTATTCCCAGCGGAGTTGAAAATGCGCTGTCTTATGACAATATCGTCAAGGAAGATACCGTAGCAGTGTACTTCCAGGTGGCGCTGAGCGGCGAACTGGGCAAAATGCCGTTTGACGTACTGACTGGCCTGCGTTATGAAAAAACCGACACAGAATCCAGTTCTCTGGTCAGCCGGGTGTATTTCAGCTGGGAAGATAACAACGACATTATCGCCTATGTCGACTCCAGCGTACCGCCGCAACCCGCCACCGCCAAAAATGACTATGACTACCTGCTACCCAGCCTGGATGTCAGCCTGCACCTGACTGATGATGTGATCAGCCGGTTCTCATTCAGTAAAACCATCGCCCGTGCCGGCCTGGGCAGCCTGGGTGTGTCGGCCTCCAATTTCGGTGGTGGCGGCGGCTCTACGCTGCTGGGGGCACAACCTACCGCTAATGCGTCTAACCCTGGCCTGCTGCCGCTGGAGTCGACCAACTATGATCTGTCGCTGGAATGGTACTACAACCCGTTCAGCTATATGTCGGCCGGCGTCTTCCAGAAGAATGTGATCAACTTTATCGGCAACCGCCAGGTCGATCAGCCGCTGCTGGGCATCCGCGATGTCACCGGTGGCCCGCGCGCCTTAGCCGCAGCCCAGGCGGTGCGTGATGCCGGCTTCCCGCTGGATGACACTTACCTGTACGCGATGATGGTATTTAACGAATACCGCAACCATCCGGATATGATTGCCGAATTTGGCGCTAACCCGCAATTTACCGGCACGGCGGAGCAAATTGATTTTCTGGCCAATAACCCAGGCTTTGATTTGCGGGCAACTGACGCCGACCCTGAAATGGTGTTCCGTACCAGTACGCCGGATAACAACCGCGAAGCCAAAATCTATGGCGCAGAGTTTGCCATTCAGCATTTCTTTGGTGAAAGCGGCTTCGGCATCCAGGCCAACTACACTATAGTACGCGGCGATATCGGCTTTAACGTCACTGCCGATCCGCGTGAGTCGCAGTTTGCCCTGGTCGGCCTCAGCGATACCGCCAACCTGATTGGTATCTACGAGAAAGACGGCTGGCAGGCCCGGGTAGCGTGGAACTGGCGCGACAAGTATCTGGCGGAAACCAGCAAAGGCGGCTCTAACAACCCCAGGTTTGAAGAGGCCTACTGGCAACTGGATGTGAACCTGTCCTACGATGTCAACGATCAACTGACAGTGTTCTTTGAAGGCTTAAACCTGACCGGTGAGAACAGCCGTTCCCACGCCCGTAACAAAGCCATGTTGTGGTATCTGACCGATCTGGGGCCACGTTATCAGATAGGTGTCCGTTACGACTTTTAAATAAGGCTGTTGCCGCCAGCCTGGCTGGCGGCCATTATGTGATCGGCGGACCTGTCGCCAATAACGTAGTCACAGGAATAATAAAATGCCCCGACATCTGTTGTTAAACAACATCAGCCACCAGCATACCCGTGTGCTGCATCACTTTGGCCCGCAGTTTGGTGATAATCAGGCCAGTGCGCTGGCCTTCCCCACTGAATTTATTGAGTTGCAAAAAGAATATCCTATTTTGGTACGGCGTGATCAGCCAGACGGCCGTTATCAGGCCATAGTGTTACTGGGCTTGCAGCCGGATGAAAATTTGTACCTGAGC
>CAZEGA010000003.1:33899-40291 GCA_964511675.1 uncultured Rheinheimera sp. | reverse complement strand
GGTTTTGCTGCGGATGAAAATTTATATCTGGATGACCAGCATCCTATCGGCTGGGATGCCCGCACTATTCCGGCCAGTATCGAAAAAGGCCCGTTTCTGATTGGTTTTCAGCGCCAGCCGGGTAGCCAGGGGGAAGAGCTGAACCCGGTGGTGCATATTGATATGGATCACCCCAAAGTCAGCGAGCAGCAGGGCCAGCCGCTGTTTCTGCCAGAAGGCGGTAACAGCCCTTATCTGGAACATATTTCCACCCGTTTGCTGGCTATTCATCAGGGCGTGGAACTGGCGTCGCTGATGTTTTCTGCCTTTGAGCAACTGGAGCTGTTGGAGCCGCTGAATATTGAATTCAGCCTGGAAAACGGTGAAAAACACCGCCTGCTGGGTAACTACGCGATCAATGAAAGCCGGCTTGCCGCTTTGCGTGGTGCCGAGCTGGAGCAGCTGCATCAGGCCGGTTTTTTAGCTTTGGCGTATGCGATGGTTAGTTCGATCAGTAATATCCGCCATCTGATCGAACGCAAGAACAACCTGTTGCGGCGGCAAGGCCAGTTGTAATGCGTCTGGACATAACAACGCTTACCAGAGCAGTTGAGTGCCAGCCGGGCGTTATTCCGCCAGAGGTGTTATCCGGCACTGAACCTGTGATCCTGCGGGGTCTGGTCAGTCACTGGCCGCTGGTTACCTCAGGCCAGCACGGCTCTGAGGCGGTGGTGGAATACCTGAATGGCCATTACAACGGCCGGACCACCCAGGTGTATTATGCTGAGCCGGGTCTGAATGGCCGTTATTTTTATAATGACAGCGCTACAGCGCTGAATTACGACACCCGGATCGGCCGGATTGATGAAGTGTTACAGCAAATTCTGGCATGGCAGGGCCAGCCCCAGCCACCTTCGGTTTATATAGCGTCTAACCTGATCCAAAGTCATTTCCCGCTGCTGTTACAGCAGAATAATCTGCAACTGCCAAAACCTGAGACGAACTATACGACAAACTATGCAACCGAGCCGGACAGGATCAGTATCTGGCTGGGTAACCGCTCGCTGGCGGCCTGTCACTATGATGCATCGGATAATCTGGCCTGCTGCGTACTGGGTAAGCGGCGTTTCAGCCTGTTTCCGCCTGAGCAGATCGCCAATTTATATCCGGGGCCGTTAGAACCAACGCCCGGTGGCCAGGTGATCAGTATGGTGGACTTTGAAAATCCTGACCTGCAACGGTTTCCAAATTTCCCACAGGCGATAGCGGCTGGACAGTTGGCGGAGCTGGAACCGGGCGATGCGCTGTACCTGCCCAGTATGTGGTGGCATCAGGTCGAGGCACCCGGCTGCTTTAACATTCTGGTGAACTACTGGTGGAGTTTGGCGCCGCGCTATACCGGCTCCGGTATGAACCTGCTGTATCACGCGCTGCTATGCCTGCGCGACAAGCCAGAGCATGAACGCCGGGCTTGGCAGCAGGTGCTGAATTATTACGTATTTGATGATCCGCAGCAGGCCGGCCGGCATTTGCCGGAGGCTGCCCGTGGCGTACTGGGCGAGCTGGATGATATGCAGGCCAGGCAATTGCGGGCTATGTTGCTTAACCGGTTAAATCGCTGAAAGCTAATACTAAGAGCCGTTATTAAGAATTATAACGACAAGGTCATTAAGCATGAACCGGCTTGCCCTAAGCCAACCGTTGGAGCCCTGGACGGGCGTAATCGAGCCTACAGGGACGTATTTACGGCGTGTTGGTGTGGGCAAACCGGTTTATGCAAAACCTTAACTAATCGGTATTGATAACAACAGGGATATTTATTATGCAGACCACTACTTCACACACTCATACCGTAAAGCATGCAGTAAAAAAAGTCGTCATTGCCGGTGGCGGTACCGCTGGTTGGGTTGCCGCCGCCGCTTTGTCGAAACGCTTACAAGGTCTGGTCGAAGTCGTGCTGGTAGAATCGGAACAAATCAGCACGGTCGGCGTTGGTGAATCGACAGTGCCGCCGGTGCAACTGTTTCATAATCTGCTTGGCATAAACGAGCAGGAGTTTATGAGCGCTACTGACGCCACCTTTAAACTGGCAATTAACTTTGAAAACTGGGGCCAGCTGGGTGATCGTTATCTGCACCCTTTTGGCGTTACCGGTAAAAGCACTTTTCTCAGCGATTTTCAGCACTATTATTTACATGGCCTGAGCCTGGGTATTGACGCGCCCTTTGGTGACTACTGCTACGAGTTACAGGCCGCCAAACTGCACCGCTTCGGCAAAACCGATAGCTCTGTGATCAACTACGCCTACCATCTGGACGCCGGGCGTTATGCCCGCTTCCTGCGCCGCTTTAGCGAAGCGCTGGGTGCAGTGCGTATCGAAGGCAAAATTGCCCAGGTGCAGCAGCATGTCAATGGTGATATCCGCTCTCTGGTGCTGGAATCCGGCCAGGAAATCACCGGCGATCTGTTTATCGACTGCACAGGCTTTCGCGCCCTGCTGATGGAACAGACGCTGAAAACCGGCTATGAACCCTGGGATCACTGGCTGCCCTGTAACAGGGCGGTGGTGGTGCAGACTGCGCCTGGGCCAACCCTGCCGCCTTATACCAGCGCTCTGGCGCACGACAGCGGCTGGCAGTGGCGTATTCCGTTGCAGCACCGGGTCGGCACCGGCGTGGTGTATGCCGGTGATTATTTGTCCGATGACAAGGCCAGAGAGCGTTTGTTAGGTAATCTGGAAGGCGCGGCACTGCGGGAGCCCTGGTTACTGAAGTACCAGACCGGGCGGCGCAAAAAGCTGTGGCATAAAAACTGTGTTGCCATTGGCCTGTCCAGCGGTTTTATCGAACCGCTGGAATCGACCAGTATCTTCCTGTTTATGAGTGGCGTGATCCGGCTGTTGCGGTTATTTCCGTTTCATGGCGTTACCCCGGCGCTGGTGGATGAATACAATCAGCAAACCATTACCGAAGTGGAGAAAATCCGCGACTTTGTCATTTTGCATTATCACCAGACCGAGCGCACCGACAGTGACTTCTGGAACTATTGCCGCACGATGACGGTGCCGGATTCGCTGGCGCACCGGATGGAATTGTTCCGCGAAAGCGCCCATGCTTTCCAGACCGGTGATGAAATGTTCCGGCTGGAATCCTGGAGCCATGTAATGATGGGACAACGCCTGCAACCGCAAAGCTATCATAAGCTGGTGGCTGCGGTGAACCCACAGGAATTCAGCCGTCATCTGCAAAATATCCGTGAAACGATCAACCGGGCCGTGGACCGGTTACCGTCGCATCAGGATTTTCTGCGGCAGTATTGCCCGTCCAATGACCAATAGTCAGTGACGTGCGCGATGCTGAATATTGCTGCCGATCTGCAAATCAGCCGGCTAAGTATCGGCGCTGAACAGTTACCGCTGCTGGTGGTGGATAACTTTATCAACCGGCCCGATGCGCTGGTGGCACAGGCCTGTCGGCAGCAGTTTTCAGCCAATTCGCCCTATTATCCGGGGGTGCGCTCTGAAGTGCCCGCAGTTTATCGCCAGTTACTGCTGGCCGGCCTGCAACAAACCCTGATTGATTATTTTCAGCTACCCGCTACAGCGCTGGGCTTTTCGGTCTGTCATTTTTCCATTGTTACCACACCGCCACAGCAACTTAAACTGCTGCAACGTATTCCGCATTTCGATACCACAGAAAAACATGCACTGGCAGCGGTACATTACCTGTTTCACGGCGATCAGGGTGGCACTGCCTTTTACCGGCATCGTAAAACCGGTTTTGAATATATCGATGACAGCCGGATGCAGCCGTATTACCAGGCGCTGGAAAGCGAAAATGACGGGCCGCATATCCCCAAAGCCACAGCCGGCTATATCCGCGGCGATACGCCGTTATTTGCACAGATAGCCGAGCAGCCCGGCGTATTTAACCGGCTGATTATCTATCGCCGCCACGCTTTGCATAGCGGCGCTATTCCGGCCGGAGCCAGTTTTTCAGCCGATCCGCGGTTGGGGCGGCTAACGATTAGTAGTTTTATTGATTGCCTGGCTTAGCCTGCCTAATTGAAGCTGCAGCTGTGTTGACTGCGCGCTCTCGCTCCAATCACATAGGCAGGCTATGCTCATGGGGTCTAGGCAGACGTTTAATCCTGGCGCAGGCAGTATCGGATCAGCGCCTGCCGGATACTTTGCTTAGTGCTGAGGAACAAAAGAGGGTAGACGACACCTTCTGCTGCTGAAATTCGGTATATCGCTCTTAACTGCAGCTTAGGATCAACGTAATCGTGGTATGTGGTTAAACCGAGATCAGCGGCTTCTTCGCACAAAGGGGCGCTACCCGGATGGCTTTTTATCCTGCTCTCAAAATCAGCAATAAAGCTATCGAGAAGCTGCTGAGAGGCCGCCTGACCTATCTGCCTGGCCAGATAGTAGAAACGGTCATAGAGTTGATCCCGAAAAGTATGAGAATACTCAAACCTAATTATTGCCGTCATCAACCAGCCCTTTCAGCCCGGCCCTAAGATCGGCAGATGAAACTGTCCGGCCTGCCTGCACATCTTTTTCAGCGAAAGACAGTAAGCGCAACAAGGCCATCTGCTCTTGCTGCATTTCAAATTGAACCGGGTCCTGAATCACATAAAGGGGTTCGCCATTTTGTGTAACAAGCACAGGCTCAGAGACATCCATCGAGGCCAGCTCTTTCTTGAATGCTGACACCGTAGTTATGCGTGGTGAAGTAGACAGGGACATAATGCTCTCCAGTGATCAAATACCACTACCAGCCACAGCATATAGCTAGCCGGGGTAAAAGTCTATATACAGGCCAAATATGGCCATCTGCTACAGTTTTAGCCTGGCCTCGAATGACGCGGCAGGCAGTCCGGCGCTGTTATACAACACTGCATCCGGGTTATCCGCCCAGGCATAACGCACCTGCACCGGTGCCGCAATATCCGGGTGTGACAGCCGCAGCTGGTTGCCGTGCTGTTGTACCTGCGCCCAGCGGAACTGACCATCTGCGCCAGCAATGGCAAAACTATGGCCGCTTTCTTTTAGCACCAGACCTTCAGCTGTATCAGTAAAGTCCAGCAGCAGTTGCTGGCCCTCTGCCTGGATTGAAGCCAGCTGTGGCCCCTGATATTGCACCTTTTCCCCCAGCGCCACGGCTCTGGCCGCCAGCGCCAGCCGCTGGCCCAGCGTTTTCTTATCCACCGGGTGAATATCATTCCATTCGCCGGTATCTATTGCCACTACCATAGCGGTGTTGGGCTCGGTTAATGTCTGGCGTTGCGCTTCGCGCAAACCTGCCCAGGCACTGTGCTGCGGCTGTGGGCTTTTTTCCAGATAATTAGCCAGTTGCACATATAAAAACGGCAAATCACTCTGTTGTCCGGTTCCTTGTGCCCGCTGCCCCTGTTGAAAGTGCTGACGCCAGTCACGGATCATAGCGGTAAAACGCTGCTGGTACTGCTGATACTGGCCGACATTCGACTCGCCCTGATACCAGATCACGCCTTTAATTGGCAGAGCAGTTAAAGGTGCGGTTAAGCCATTAAACAGCCCCATCGGTTGCCAGCGGATAAAGGTATCGCCAGGCAGTGGTTCCGCTGTGGCTGACAGTTGCATTTTCCAGGTGCCGCTTAGTGCAACTTTGTCGGTATCTGTGCCAATCCAGTAGGGTTTATCCGGTATCAGGCCGGTTTTGCCATTGGTTGCGGTAATACGCACGGCAACCAGGTTAGCGCCGGCTTTAAGCACACCGGCAGGCAACGAATAACGCCGCGGCGGGTACTGATAGCTGGTATTGCCCACCTTAATACCATTGATATACACCTCATCGGCATCCACTATGCTGCCAAGCCGCAGCACAGTGGCCTTGCTGGCCTGCTCAGTGGTCAGTTCTACTGTTTTACGCAGCCACCAGATACCGGTAAAGGGTTGTGGCAGAAAGCCCGGCACCTGAAACTGCTGCCAGTTGCTGTCGTCCAAAGCCTCGCTATACCAGAGTATTGCACTGTTCAGCCCCGGATCACGCCGCTGCAAATCGCCGTACCATTGCTTATTTTTAGCCTGATCGGCGGCGGTAATGGACTGGATTAACTTGTCATCACGAAAGCGCAGGCCTTCGGCCAATGCTTCGGGAAAGGCTGTTAATGCTTCTTCACTGATCCAGGCTTCGACCGGCGAACCGCCCAGCGCATTATTTAAAATGCCAATCGGCACACCGTTATGCTCAAACAGCTCGCGGGCAAAATAAAATGCCAGCGCGGAAAATTGGGCAACGCTATCCGGGCTGGCGGCTAGCCATGTACCACTGCTGAAATCCTGCTGTGGCGCTTTAAAGTTGTATTCCTGCGGCACTTTAAACTGGCGGATCAGCGGGTAATTAGCGCTGGTTAAATCCTGCGGATAG
>CAZEGA010000003.1:25067-33889 GCA_964511675.1 uncultured Rheinheimera sp. | reverse complement strand
CCCTGTCCATGCCCAGTTCCATATTGGATTGACCGGAAGCCAGCCAAACATCACCAAAATACACATCCTTCAGTTCAATAACGTTATGGCCGTTAAAACTCAGCTGATGCGGGCCACCGGCACTTTGCGGCGGCAGTTGGATTTGCCAGCGCCCGTCTTTGGCTTGAACCCGGCCAATCGACTTGCCATTAAGCTTTACCTCAACAGTTTCGCCCGGCTCGGCCCAGCCCCACAATGCTATTGCGGTATCGCGTTGCAGCACCATGCCCTCGCTAATCAGCTTCGGCAGGCGGATATCGGCACTCACCATAAAGCTACACAGCAACATAATGCCAGGCAGAATTTTTATCATAACAAAGCGTTCCGGCTAAGATACTGACTACAGCCTACCATGCACTGTGACAACACCAAACCGGAGATCAGGAATGGCTAAGGCTTAAGCAAAAAACGTAAAAGATGCGGCAGGTTTTCTCAATTGCAGCATGGCTTGCAACTGCTAGCCTGAGGTTTTTCAGCTGTCAGGGTACCTTATAATGAAGATCACCGCCGCGCGCGTTATTGTTTGTAGTCCGGGGCGCAATTTTGTCACCCTGAAAATTGAAACCGATCAGGGCCTGTATGGTATTGGCGATGCCACACTAAATGGCCGCGAACTGGCGGTGGCCAGTTATCTGCAGGATCATCTTATCCCGTGTCTGATTGGCCGCGACGCCCATCAGATTGAAGATATCTGGCAATACTTTTACCGTGGTGCTTACTGGCGCCGTGGCCCTGTTGGTATGACAGCTTTAGCTGCCATCGATATGGCGTTGTGGGATATCAAGGCCAAAGCCGCCAATATGCCGCTGTATCAGCTGCTGGGCGGTCGCAGCCGGGACAAGGTGCTGGTGTATGGCCATGCCAATGGCAAAGACATTGCCGACACGGTCGAAGCGGTCAATACCTATCGCGAGCTGGGGTATCAGGCCATTCGCGCCCAGTCCGGCATTCCCGGCCTGGCATCCACCTATGGCGTATCGAAAGACACTTTGTTTTATGAACCGGCTGATGCCGACCTGCCGACTGAAAGCCTGTGGTCTACCAGCAAATACCTGAACCATACACCTAAGTTATTTGCGCAGTTGCGCCAGCAGTTTGGTGACGAGCTGCATCTGCTGCATGACGTACACCACCGCCTGACGCCGATTGAAGCGGCAAGGCTGGGTAAAGAACTGGAACCTTATAAACTGTTCTGGCTGGAAGATGCGGTCACCGCTGAGTTACAAGAAGGCTTCCGGCTGATCCGCCAGCACACCACAACGCCGCTGGCGGTAGGCGAGGTGTTTTCTTCAATCCATGATTGCCAGCAACTGATTAGCGAGCAGCTGATAGATTATATCCGCACCACTATAGTTCACGCCGGTGGCGTCACCCACCTGCGCCGCATTGCCGCGTTGGCTGAGTTGTATCATGTGCGCACCGGCTTTCATGGCGCCACCGATTTATCACCCATCACTATGGGCACAGCATTGCACTTCGATAGCTGGGTGCCTAATTTCGGTATTCAGGAATATATGCGCCATACGCCACAGACTAACGAGGTATTCCCGCACGACTACCGTTTTGAGCAGGGCTATATGTACTGCGGCGAAACAGCGGGCCATGGTGTGGATATTAACGAAAAACTGGCGGCAAAGTATCCGTACCAGCGCGCCTACCTGCCGGTAAACCGGCTGGAAGATGGCACCCTATTTAACTGGTAAAGCGGTAATTCAGTTACCGCAATGCCCTGTACCTTCATTTTCGGCCAGCCCTGCCCTGGCCAGTTGTAGTACCAGCCCGGCGCTGTTTCCATTTACAGGAAATATGTAAATTTATGCTTTCCCATTGCGAAAAAGCCATAACAGCGACACAATAAATTTACTGTGCCAACCTGAACAACCTTCAACCAGAAAAGGGATAATAAAATGGAACGTCCGTGGCAGGTGCTGGTAATAGACGATTTTGCCCCTATGCGCAGCACCATACGCTCCGGACTGGAGCAAAGTGGTTTGTTCAGTGTTTTTGTGCTGTCCAGTACCAATCAGGCCTGGCTGCTGCTGGAAAATGAAAAAATTGATCTGATACTCTGTGATGTCAATATGCCGGGGCAAAGCGGCCTGGAGTTACTACAAGCCATCCGCAGCCACGCCCAATACAGTCATTTACCTTTTATGCTGATGACAGGGGATGGCAGTAAACAGATGGTATCCAAAGCCATTGCGTTAGGGGTGAACGACTTTGTCGTCAAACCCTTTACGCTGAACCTGCTGAAAGAACGTGTCATCAACCTGTTGCAGCGTAAAGCCCGCGCCCCTGTCGCTCAGGCGGTTGCCGCAAACACGGTCACGCTGCCGGAGCACAGTGGCAGTACCAGCCAGTTACCGCAGACTGATCACAGCATCAGTTACAAACCCACTATTCTGGTGGTGGATGACGAACCGACCAATCTTGAACTGATATTTAACTTACTGAAAGACGATTACAGCATCAAAGTCGCGACCAGCGGCAAAAAGGCCCTGAGTATTGTCACGTCCGACACGCCGCCGGATTTGATCCTGCTGGATGTGATGATGCCGGAGATGGATGGTTATGAAGTCTGTGAAACCCTGATGAATAACGCCCGCCATGACATTCCGGTGATTTTTGTCTCGGCGAAAACGGCGGTGGCAGATGTCACCAAAGGTTTTGCGCTGGGCGCAGTAGACTACATCTTCAAACCCTTGCAGCCGGAAATCCTGCAGGCACGCATTCGTACCCAGCTGGCGCTGCGTGATGCCCGCATTCAGTTGCGGCGTACCATAGATGCACTGCTGGAAAATGCCCGCATCCGGCAGGATATGGAGCATATCACCGGACACGACGTGAAAAACCCGTTAAGCAGTGTGCTGATGCAATTAACCTTATTACTGGATGACCCGCAGCTGGCGGACCAGTTCAAAGAACCGCTCAGGCAGATACGTCACTCCACCCAAATGGCGTTGGGGCTGGTCAGTCAGGGTACTGATTTGCTGAAAATGGAAAACGGCACTTATCAACTACAAGCCGAACCTGTTGCGATTGAACCTTTGCTGAAACAGGTTCAGGCCGATTTGGCAGAGCCAATCCAGCAAAAACATCTGCAGCTGACCTCAAAATTATTTGTAAAAAACCCGCTGGTCATGGGCGAAGAGCAGCTTTGTTACTTTATTTTTAGTAACTTACTTAAGAATGCTATTGAAGCAGCCCCGGCACGCAGCGAAGTGGTGATCAGCATTGAAGAGCTGCAGGACTCCGTGGCGATCAGGTTCTACAATGAAGGCGCCGTGCCTGAAGCCATCCGCGATTCGTTGTTTGATAAATACGTCACCAGTGGCAAAACAGAGGGCACAGGCCTTGGCAGCTATTCGGCCCGGATGATGACGCTGGTGCAAAACGGCGATATCGGTTTTAAAGTGCTGAATAACACTAAAACGGTATTCACAGTATCACTGCCGCGCACGGCGGCAACTCATTAACACAGCACGGAGCAGGCAGGCATGAACACGACTTCAACATCACAAACCGCAGCACAAAAAACCATACTGGTGGTGGATGATACGCCGGATAACCTGGCACTGATCTTTGCACTGCTGAACCCCTGTTACAAAGTAAAAGTCGCCAACAGCGGTGAAAAAGCCTTGCAGCTGATAGCGCAAGGGGAACGGCCTGATTTAATCCTGCTGGATATAATGATGCCGGGTCTGGATGGCTATGAAGTGTTGGCGCAAATAAAAAGCCTGCAGGATGCAGAGCTGTTGCCGGTGATCTTTCTGACTGCGATGAACAGCAACGAAGATGAAGAAAAAGGTCTGCAACTGGGGGCAGTGGATTACATTACCAAGCCTATCAGTCCGCCGCTGTTACTGGCGCGGATCAAAACGCACCTGCAACTGAAAACCCAGTCTGACTGGCTGCGCAATCAGAATGCCTATCTGGACAATGAAGTGCGCTTAAGAACAGCCGAAGTACAGGCGATCCAGGACGTCACCATACTGGCGATGGCTTCACTGGCCGAGACCCGTGATAATGAAACAGGCAATCATATCCGCCGTACCCAGCATTATGTCAAAACCCTGGCGTTGCAACTGCGCCAGCATGCCAGATTCAGTCATTATCTGAACGACAGGCAGATAGAGATCCTGTTTAAATCAGCACCGTTGCACGATATCGGCAAAGTGGGCATTCCGGATCGGATTTTGCTCAAACCGGGCAGGTTTACGCCGGATGAGTTCGAAATCATGAAAACACATGCTGTGCTTGGCTATAACGCTATAGCTCACGCAGAGCAACAACTGGGGACGCCAGTGGATTTTTTATCCTGTGCCAAAGAAATAGCGCTGGCTCACCAGGAAAAATGGGACGGTTCGGGTTATCCCTATGGCCTCAAAGGCGATGACATTCCCATTTCGGCCCGCCTGATGGCCGTGGCTGATGTCTACGATGCCCTGATCAGCCGCAGAGTCTATAAAGAGGGCATGCCGCATGAAAAAGCCGTGGCCATTATTCAGGAGGGTCGCGGCCAGCATTTTGATCCTGATATCACCGATGTATTTCTGGCGATCCATGAACAGTTTCATGCTATCGCCATTCAGTTCAGTGACAGCGATCTGGAGCTGCAGGATAAAGCCGCTACGTTGGCGAAGTTTGCCCCACCATCAGAGCATTAACAGGATTTGACACATGAATTATTTACTCAATATTCTGGAACGCCAAAGCCTGTCAGCCAGACTGCTATTCGGCTTCAGTGCCATGTTGCTGATGATGCTGGCACTGGGTTTAAACAATTTGTACAACATCAGGGTGATGAACGAGCAGCTCAAAAAGTTATATCACAATGAGCTGCAATCCATCTACCTCAGTAAAGACAGTGAATTAAACCTTGCCGTGATAGATCACCAGATTGAACATCTGGCGCATAAGCAAGATCTGCTGGCCAGGCAACAGGCACTGAATACCATAGCCCGCGCTGATGCCCAGTTAACCGCAGCGATCGGTGAACTGCAGCAAAGGGCCATCCGCCCCCAGGCTGGCGTCTTGCTGACTGAGTTTCTGGAATATTACCGACCATACAAACTGCAGCTGGATCAGGCCATTTATGGCCACCAGGACTTATTTAAAATACTGGTCGATAACGCCGATTTTCAATTACTGGGGGAACAGGCGGATCACGCCCTGACCCGTCACAGTGAACTGAAGCGGCAAATCGCCACCGAAACCCTGCACAATGCTGAAGCTCTTGCCGCTCAGACCGCCTGGATCACTATAGTGGGATTGCTGGCAGCAATGTTGGCCGGAGCCACCCTGGCCGCTTTATTGGCCCGTTCCATCAATGCGCCGTCACAGCGGCTGGAAAACCGGGTGCAGCAACTGACAAAAGGCCAGCACGAAGTGGCAGTCCCTCATACCGACTATCCTAACGAAATTGGCCGGCTGGCGAAGTGCGTTGATCAGCTGCGCCATGTGGTGTCGGAAATGACCACCCAGCGCTGGCTGAAAGCCAATCTGGCGCAATTGTCCGCCAGCTTGCAACAGGTAGATAACTATCAGGAACTTTCCGAGCATTTCCTGGCGCAGCTGGGGCCTATGCTGGAGCTGGGCCATGCCGTATATTACGTCTGTGATGATTCTGGCCAGATGCTGAAACTGGCAGGCAGTTATGCCTTTAAAGAGCGCAAACAGCTACGCCAGCATATCGCCGTCGGGGATGGCATTCTGGGCCAGGTGGCGTTAGACAAGCAGCCGATTATTCTGACCGACGCACCGGAAGACTACATCCAGATCAGCTCTGGTCTGGGTCAGAGCAAAGCCCCTCATTTAGCCGTTTACCCGGTGATGCGTAATGACCGTTTAATGGCCGTGCTGGAAATGGCCAGTTTCCACCATTTCAGCGAACGCCAGGCAGCCTTGCTGGAAGGCGCCTTGCCGCTGCTGGCGATGAGCCTGGAAATTATAGAACGCACGCTGAAAACCAAAGATCTGCTGCAAAAAAGCCAGCAGCAGGCCCTGGCGTTACAGGAAAAATCCGCCCTGCTGGCGGCACAAACCGAAGAACTGGAACGTCAGCAGACCGAGCTGAAAGTGACAGAGCAATGGTACAGGGACATTATCAAATCTGCGCCGGATGGCTTGCTGGTGTGTGACGCCCAGGGCCAGATCGTCCTGGCAAACCCGCAGGTTGCCGCCATGTTCGGCTACACAGAAGCAGAGCTGCAAGGACAGCGGCTGGATGTACTGGTGCCGGATAGTATCAGGCCACAGCACCCGAAACTCAGGGAAGGCTATATTGCCAGCGGCACCACCCGCCAGATGGCCGGGCGTGAAGTGCATGGCCGCTGCAAAGATGGCAGCGAAATATCCGTCGATGTCAGCCTGGCCAAACTGACGGCGCTGGATGGTTTAGGTGTTTGTGTTTGTGCATCGGTGCGGGATGTTACCGAACGTAAAGCCGCCGAACAAAAACTGCAACAGGCCTTTGCGGAATTAGAAAAATCACAGGCCTTGGTACAAGCCGTGCTGGACAATTCTCCGACCGATATCTATGTCAAAAACCTGCAAGGCCAGTTCCTGTTATTAAATAAATCGTTCTCAACGTTCCTGACCACCAGACTGGCGATTGAACCGGACAGCCTGATCGGCCACCGGCTGGACGATTTCTTTCAAAACGAACTGACGGCCTGGATCAGCGAGACCGATCAGCAAACGCTACAGGCAGGCCATTTAATGGAATTTGAATACAGCCATGGCCAGGGCGAACTGACAGAAAGCCGGCAATTGCTGAAATTTCCGTTAAAAACCTCTGAAGGCGATGTGTTTGCCCTGTGTGTGATAGGACAAGACACGTCGGAGCGTAAACGTATGCAGCTGCAAATGATGCGCGCCCGCGATGCGGCAGAAGCGGCCACCAAAGCCAAAAGCGATTTCCTGGCCAATATGAGCCACGAGATCCGCACGCCGATGAACGCCATTATTGGTATGTCGCATCTGGCGCTGCAAACCGACCTGGATAAAAAGCAGCGCAACTATATTGAAAAAGTGCATAAAGCCTCGGAAAACCTGCTGGGGATCATTAATGACATTCTTGATTTCTCCAAAATTGAAGCGGGCAAACTCACTCTGGAACAAATACCGTTTCGTCTTGAAGACGTGCTGGAAAACTTTGCCAGCCTGGTTGGCATGAATGCCGACAGCAAAAAACTTGAATTGTTATTTGACCTTGAACCTGATTTACAGACAGCTCTGGTGGGTGATCCGTTGCGGCTGGGGCAAGTGCTGATCAATCTGGGTAATAATGCGGTGAAATTTACCGAGCAGGGTGAAATTGTTGTCGGAGTCCGGACTTTGCAATCCAGCCCCAATCAGGTGCGTCTGCATTTCTGGGTGCGCGACACCGGCATTGGCATGAATGAAGAACAATGCACACGGCTGTTTCAGTCATTCTCCCAGGCAGACAGCTCAACCACCAGAAAGTATGGCGGCACCGGCCTGGGTCTGGCGATTTCCAAAAACCTGGTCGGCATGATGGCAGGCCGGATCTGGGTGGAGAGTAAAGCCGGCGAGGGTTCCTGCTTTCATTTTGAAGTGAATTTACTGCCACAGGCCGAACCTGCGGTCAAACGTATGTTAAGGGCAGACGAGCTGACCAATGTACGGGCTCTGGTGGTGGACGATAACGCTATGGCCCGTGAAATCCTGGTGGCGATGAGCCAGCATTTTGGTCTGGCCACAGAAATGGCCGAAGACGGGATGGCAGGATTGGCAGCGATTGCGAAAGCCGATCAGCAAGGCCGGCCTTTTGACATAGTGCTGATGGACTGGAAAATGCCGGGTCTTGACGGTATTGAAACCATTCAGCAACTGCAGAGCAGTTATGACAAAACACCTGCTGTGGTGATGGTGACCGCTTTTGGCCGGGAAGATGCCCAGCTCAGAGCAGAACAGGTGGGCATTCATTTACCTTATGTACTGAGCAAACCCGTCACCCCTTCCACTTTACTTGAGGCTATAGGACATGCACTTGGCAAGTCGGGCCTGGTGGAAACCCGTCAGCATCAGTTGCACGACCTGACAACAGACAGCACCAGACAGCTTCAGGGGAAAAAAGTATTGCTGGTGGAAGACAATGAAATGAATCAGGAACTGGCGCTGGAACTGCTACAGCAGGCGGGCATAACCGTAATACTGGCTGAAAACGGTGCAGTGGCGGTGGAGCTGCTGCGTCAAAATGCACACTTTGACGGCGTGCTGATGGATTGTCAGATGCCGGTACTGGATGGCTATGAAGCCACCCGGCTGATCCGCGAAGAATTGCAGCTGACAGAGCTCCCCATACTGGCCATGACGGCCAATGCAATGGAAGGCGACCGTCAGCTGGCACTCACAGCCGGGATGAACGACCATATCGCCAAACCACTGAATATCACCACTATGTTCTCTGTAATGGCGAAATGGTTTGGTGAAGCAGAGGCTGTTGCCACAGAGGAGGCAACTTCAGGTGCAGAACCCCACAAATCAGCGGATCTGCCCCATATTGCGGGGCTACAGACGGAACACGGCCTGCGCTGCACCATGCACCAGCCTGAATTGTATCGTCGTATGCTGCGTAAATTTTTACTGGCGAACAAACAAAGCACCACTGAACTACAGCACAGCCTGCAACAGCAGGACTATAAATTACTTGGCCGGTTAGCCCATACGTTAAAGGGCAATGCAGGCACTATAGGTGCTCTGGAGCTAGCTGATGTTGCAGCAGAACTGGAACAGTCTGTGCAACACGGCGAGGAGTT
>CAZEGA010000003.1:0-25057 GCA_964511675.1 uncultured Rheinheimera sp. | reverse complement strand
CCAATCAGATCGAACAGTTGGAAGCGCAGCTCAGCCCTATATTACAAGGGCTGGAACAGTTTTTTGCCGATAGTCCGCAAAAGGCCGGCCAGCCCCAGTCCAATCATCCTTATTATGACTGGACAGCTCAGCTGCAACAGTTACTGATCATGCTGGAAAACTGCGACACCTCAGCGATAGCTGAGGTCGAAGTACTGGAAAGCCTGCCGCTGGCCAACGAACAACTCCAGCAACTGGCACAGCTAAAGCAACTGATCTCCGGCTTTCAGTTTGAAAACGCCGAGCAACTGCTGCAAACCCTGCTTGCCGGGCAGTAAAATAATGCTCAAATATGCCGATGAGCTGAAGAATATTACCACCAAGGAGTTCTGCGATGGGGCTGGAGTAGATGCTATGAACAAAGACATAGCCACAATTAGCACCTGGGATGGGCTGGTTGAGCGTATTGGTCATATTATCACCTTAGCTCGCGGGCAGGTACGCCAGGCGGTGAATGTCGCCATGGTGCAAAGTTATTGGCAAATTGGTCAGTTGATAATTGAACACGAACAGCAGGGCGAGAGCCGGGCAGCTTATGGTTCGCAACAGCTACAAGCTTTATCGAAGCAACTTACTGCCCGGTTGGGTAAAGGCTTTGATGTAGGAAACCTCCGCAATATGCGTCAGTTTTACCTGACCTTCCCAATTCGCGACGCAGTGCGTAGTGAATTGAGCTGGACACACTATCGCGCACTGATGAGAATCGAAAACCCCAGCGCACGGGATTGGTATCAGCAAGAAGCGATCAATCAAAGCTGGAGTGCCCGTGCTCTGGAACGCCAGATCAGCACCCTTTACTACGAGCGCCTGCTATCCAGTCAGGATAAAGCCCTGGTTGAACAGGAGGCTAAAGCCAACACCCAGCCTTTGGCCGAAACTGCCAAAGACTACCTGCGTGACCCCTACATTCTGGATTTTCTTAACCTGCAAGACAAAACCTATCAGGAAAGCCAGCTGGAACAGGCTATTATCAGCAACCTGCAACAGTTTTTACTGGAGTTGGGCAAAGGCTTTGCCTTTGTGGAACGCCAGCAACGCATTCGCTTTGATGATGAAGATTTTTATATCGATCTGGTGTTCTACAACTTTAAACTTAAATGCTTTTTACTGGTGGATTTAAAACTCGGCAAACTGAAACATCAGGACATCGGCCAGATGGATACCTATGTGCGTCTGTATGACGAACAGCGTAAAAGCACAGACGATAACCCCACCATAGGTTTAGTGCTATGCAGTGAAAAAAGCGAAGCCGTGGTGAAATATTCCGTACTGTCCGAGCAAAAACAGCTGTTCGCTGCCAAATACCTGCCTTACCTGCCTACTGAAGCAGAACTTAAGCGCGAACTGGAACGTGAACGCGCGCAGGCACTGGCTCTGCTACAACAGCAGGAGGCTGACAATGGCTAAACATTTGCTCAATTACCGCAATGCCCTGTACCTTCATTTTCGGCCAGCCCTACTCTGGCCAGTTGTAATACCAGCCCGGCGCTGCTTTCAAGCAGCAGTGGCTGGGTTACTTTGCTGATATCAAAGCCGCTATTGGCCTCGGTAAAACAGCGTAGCGGTATTTTTACGCTGTGCCAGCCCTGGTTCTGCGCCCCGGCGAAGTGGTTGGTGAAATCCAGCCGGGCGCTGCAATCCTGGCCACATTGCATCCCCAATGTCACGTTACCAGTGGCCATGGTGACTACCTGGTATTCCAGTTCCAGTGTCATATCGCCATTGGATTGCCGGGCTAAATCTACAGCTGCGCCCTGAGTATGGGTTAACGCCACAGCAGCGCCCTGATGGAAACTCAATAACACCGAATCTTCCTGCTGTAATCTGTCAGTGGCTTGCGCCGTCAGCGCACCGGCAGCAGAATCTTGTCGTGGCTCTGTCACTACCGTGACCTGACCTTGATCCAGCAACTGCAATTGCCACGGATTCACAGCTTTGCCGGCATGCAGGTAGCGGCTGATATTCAGCACCTGATCGGCACTGATACCGGACGCTTCGCTTAGTGGCGCAATATTCACGTTATCGCCATAATGCAGGCCATAACCATAGGCAAACAGCGGGCTATAGTCCGGATCGCCGACATTCAGCGTTGTACCGGTGGCATCGGCGGGCCAGGAGAACGACAGTTTGCCCTGAAAATCATGGCGGATGTCACCCGCCGGTGAACGGATCAGCAAATCGGCAATAGCACCGCCCTCGCTACCCGGTAAAAAGGCCGCAACAAAGGCATCGGACTGGTTCAGTTCCGGGTTAACCCACAATGGCCGGCCGGACAGGAATACCGCTACGGTAGCAATGCCCTGCGCTTTCAGCTCGGTCAGGATCTGCAGGCCGCGGCTATCATCAAACGCCAGATGGCTGCGATCGCCGACAAACTCGGCATAAGGGTCTTCACCGAATACCACTATCGCCACATCCGGCCGCTGGCTATAGCGGCCATTATCACTTAGCTCCACACTGCCGCCACCGGCTTCTACCGCCTGTTTAATACCGGCATAAATCGATTCGCCGTTGGGAAAGTCGCTGTTGCTATTGCCGGAGCCTTGCCAGCTCAGGGTCCAGCCGCCGCTTTGTTTACCGATATGGTCGGCGCCGTCACCGGCGACCAATACCCTGCTGTTGGCTGGCAGCGGCAGTAACTGCTGGTTGTTTTTCAGCAATACCAGCGATTTGCGTGCTGCGTCGCGGGCCACCGCTCTGTGCCCGGCACTGCCGAGTAACTGATAGCGACCGGCTAATGGCCGTGCAGACGGTGTTACCTGCTCAAACAAACCCATTTCGGCTTTAATCCGCAGGATGCGGCTGACGGCCTCGTCCAGCCGCCGGGCAGAGATCCGGCCGTCTTTTACCTGTGCCAGTGTGCTGTAATACAGCGTTTGCCAGCTGTCCGGTGCCATAAACATATCCAGCCCGGCGTTAAAAGAGGCGGCACAATCGGTCGGGGTACAGTCCTGCACCTGGCCATGGCCGTTCCAGTCGCCGACGACAAAGCCGTCAAAGCCCATACGCTCCACCAGCACATCGGTCAGCATGGCCTGATAGCCGTGCATTTTTTCGCCATGCCAGCTGTTGTAAGACGCCATCACCACCCGTGCCCCGGCGGCAATAGCGGTGTAGTAAGGGGCGCCATGGATATCGCGCAGCTGTGCTTCAGTATCCAGGTTATCGCCCTGGTCTTTACCGCCGACCGTGCCGCCGTCACCGAGAAAATGTTTCACCGTGGCCAGCATATGCTCGCCTTTAAGGAATTCTGCCGTGCCGGGCATACCCTGAATGCCCTGCAGAATATGCGTAGCGTAGCTGGCCACCAGCGCCGGATCTTCGCTGTAGGACTCATAACTGCGGCCCCAGCGATCGTCGCGGGCCACCGCTATAGTTGGCGCAAAGGTCCAGTCCAGCCCGGTCACCTGCATTTCAATCGCCGTGATCCGGCCGATTTCACGCAGCAGTTCGGCTTCGCGCATTGCGCCTAAACCGATATTGTGCGGAAAAATGGTCGCGCCTTTAACATTGCTGTGGCCATGCACCGCATCGGTGCCCCACATTACCGGAATATAAGGCCGGCCGTCACTGGTGTCGGTGCTGGCCTGCCAGAACGCATCGGCCAGCTCCAGCCAGGCTGCGGCGCCGCTGCGGTTATCCCGCCCCGGTGCCGAGTTGCCACCGTTCAGCACACTGCCCAGATAATAATCCCGCACCTGTTGCGGCGTAACCGAGGCGATATCGGCCTGAATAATCTGGCCGACTTTCTGCTCCGTGCTCATCTGACTGAGCAGGGCGCTGATTTTATCTTCTATCGGCTCGGAGCGGGCCAGCGGCGGGCTTTGTAACGGCCAGTTCTCGGGCTGAATAACCGGTTGTTCCGGCGATTGCTGCTGTGCTGTCTGTTGAACTGCTGCCTGCTCAGTTGCCGGTTGCTTAGCGGGCCGATCACAGCCGCCAAGCGCCAGGCTGCACGCCAGCATCAGCGTACCCGTAGCCAGCGCTTTACCGTTATACCCGTGTGCCATAACTATGTTTCTCCCGGTGATGCTGTTGAATGTTAGTCCCGGTACGGGCGCAAGGTGCTGATCCGGCCCTGCTCGTCATGCTGGATTTCGGTCATTTTCACCGAGCGCAAATGCGTTACGCCGCCGGACAAAATTGAATCGTGGTAAAACAGATACCATTTGCCGTTAAACTCACAGATCGAATGGTGAGTGGTCCAGCCGACTACCGGTTCCAGAATCCGGCCCTGATACGTAAAAGGCCCGTAAGGGCTGTCGCCGGTGGCGTAGCAGATATAGTGCGTATCGCCGGTGGACCAGGAAAAGTAATATTTACCGTTGTACTTATGCAGCCAGGACGCTTCAAAAAAGCGCCGGTCATTATCACCCGCCAGCAACGGCTTGCCTTGTTGATCCAGGATCAGCACTTCATGCGGAGCTTCGGCAAACTCCAGCATATCCTCTGTCAGCCGGGCCACTTTTGGCCCCAGCGCCGGTTCGTCAGCGCTTGGTTCTTCGTGCTGCTCAGCATACTGGTTATCACGGTATTTCTGTAACTGACCACCCCAGATGCCACCGAAATACATATAAAAGTGGCCGTCATCGTCTTCAAACACCGCCGGATCGATGGAATAGCTGCCCTCAATGGCCTGCGGCTGAGGCTTAAAAGGCCCGGCAGGTGAATCAGCAACGGCAACGCCAATCTGGAAGATGCCATCAGGTCGTTTTGCCGGAAAATAGAAATAATATTTGTCGCCTTTTCTGGCTGCATCCGGTGCCCACATTTGCCGCCCGGCCCAGGGCACGTCGTTAATATGCAGTGCCACGCCATGATCAGTGGCCGGGCTGCCGGGGTTGTCCAGCGACAGCACATGGTAGTCCTGCATACCGAAATGGTCGCCGTTATCATTAAACGGGATACCGGCTTCAATATCGTGCGACGGATAGATATAAATCCGGCCGTCGAATACATGCGCCGAAGGGTCGGCGGTATAAATATGTTCCACCAGTGGCTGGGAAATGGCGCTAGCCTTCAGCGCCTGATAATCGGTGTCTGACATCGTGCTTACTCCGCTTGCAGCGAACCGGCGGCAGAGCGGCGCGCGCTCAGTTCCTGTTCGATCTGGCTTTCTTTGCGTTTATTGATTTCATACAGGCACATAGCGGCAACACCCAGCAGAAACGGCACCGCTGCATACAGGCTGACCGCCAGGCGGATGCCGTTCACTGTGTCGGCGGTTTGCACTGCCAGCTGGGCGTCATAGCCGACCTGAGCCAGGATACCGGCTACCAGGGCGCCGCCGATGCTTAGCCCCAGCTTCAGGCCAAAAATCATCGCTGAGAAAATAATGGCGGTGGCGCGGCGATGGTTCTTCCACTCGGAATAGTCGGCGACATCGGCAATCATGGCCCACAGCAGCGGAATGGTGATGCCGTAGAACAAGCCATGCAGGATCTGCGCTAAAAATACCAGACCGATAGCGTCGGGCGGCAACAGGTAAAACAGCAGAATAAACAGGGTGGATACCAGCAGTGCGGCGGCAAACACATCACGTTTGCCAAAGCGATCGGCCAGTGGTTTGGAAAAACCGATGCCGATAATCATGCAGATAATGCCACCGGCATTAAACAGGCTGAAACCGGACGTGGCGGCAGCTTCTGGCCAGCTGAATTCCGTCAGGCCCATGCCGGTCAGCAGGCTGTTCAGCCCGGCAATAAAGCTATTAAAGCCGATATCGTCGAGGAATACGGCAATATGCGGCTCGCTCAGGTAATGTTCGAAATAGAAAATAGTCATGCCGCCTTTCAGCGCCAGCGTAATAAATACCAGCACCGTCAGCGTCAGCATAATGGCCCAGGGCCGGTTACGCAGCAAGTCGGTCAGGTCCTGCCGGATGCTGGAAGTCTGCGACGATATGGCCAGCACCCGTTCTTTGGTGGTGATAAACGCAATCAGGAAAAACAGAATGCCGACGCAGGCAAACAGCGTCATGGTCTTTTCAAAGCCGACGGCCTTGTCGCCGTCACCGAGGATCAGCACCAGCGGTAACAGCAGCACCTGAATAACAAACTGGGCCACCATCACGGCGACAAAGCGGTAGGACGACAGGCTGTTGCGCTCGGCCATATTGCCGGTCAGTACGCCACTTAACGCCGAGTAAGGCAGGTTATTGGCCGAATACACCAGTACCAGAATGACATAAGTTGTGAAAGCGTAAGCAATTTTTCCTTGCGGGCTGAAATCCGGTGTACTGAAGGCCAGCAGCGCAATAATACCGAACGGTACTGCCGTCCACAGCAGCCAGGGCCGGAACTTGCCCCAGCGGGTTTGGGTGCGGTCGGCGATAATGCCCATCAGCGGGTTAAAGAAGGCGCCGATTAGCCCGCCGGTAAAGATGATGGCAGCAGCAGCCCCGGCCGGGATCTGGTACACGTCGGTGTAGAAAAACGCCAGAAAGGTCATCAGCGTCTGAAAAATCAGGTTGGCGGCCAGATCGCCAAGGCTGTAGCCGACTTTTTCCGTGATACTAAGTTTTTGTGTGTCTGTTTGTATGTGCATCCGCATCCGCCTGTTGAGTGCTTCTATTTTTATGTTTTTATACTTATTCTATTTGTTCCGCTGGCAGCCAGGCCTGAAACTGGCCACTGACATGCAGCAGTGCCAGCATATACAGCATACCGTCATAGTAGCGGTACTGGCCGCTGGGCAGTGGCTGCTGCCATAACGCTTGCACAAAATCCTGCGCCACCGGCTGGCTGGCAGCCAGGCTGGCCACCGCATTCATTGCTACCAGCCCTATGGTCTGGGCCTGATCCAGTTTTTTACCATCCAGACTATACTGGCTGACATAACTATCTATGCCTTCACTGGCAAAAAATGCCTGTAGCCGGTCGCTTAATGCAACGGCTCTGGCATCAGCGCGCCACCAGCTCCAGTCAACGGACCAGTTCATTGCGGTGCGCCAGGCATCGAAGCGGAAATCGGCCGACTCCGGCCGCCATGGTGCCGCCCAGGGGCTGCCATCAAAATTACCATAATCCGGCGTCAGACCGGTTTCAGGGTGTGCCGCCAGACTAAAATAGTCACGACTGACCTGAGCAGCTTTGTGCCAGAACGACCGATCCTGCGCAGGGCCTATTCTGGCCCAGACCTCATAAAAAGCCGGTAAATGGTAAGAGGCATCGGTATGTTCTGCATGTTGCAGATCCGGGGTAAAACGCACCATCGCATGTTCGGGATGAAACAGATTGGTGGCAGTCTGAGTGCCTTTTATCGTTTGACCAGTAATGATTGGGCGATGGCGCATATGGCTTAGCAGCGTATCGGCCTGGGCCCGGTACTGATAGATGCCCTCGCCGTCGCCCCAGCGTACCGAGGCAAAATATAACGCAGTGGCAAAGTATTCTTCACCATCCGGTGCCGGCATTTCGTCGATGGCGGTGCCGTCGGTACGTACCGACCAGGCAAAATAACCATAGGCCGGATGTGCCGGATCATTCTGGTACATATGGCTGACCGCCCAGTTCCACAGCGCGTCGAACTCAGCCTGTTTGTTCAGTTGCAGCGCTATCATCATGCCGTAGGACATACCCTCAGAGCGCACGTCGTTGCTGTGAATATCGTGGATATAAGCCTTGGCGCCGCTGGCATTGCTGCCGGCAGGGAAATACACCGCCTGGCTGGCCGGGTCGCCATAAAAAAAGTGCTGAAAAGCCTGGTCGATTTTAGCGTTGATGGCCTGATCACTATAGCCAAGCCGGGCAAACAAATTCGGGTACTGGCCGCTGATGGCGCTACCCGGCAGGGCCGGCTGTGCCACAGCAACTTCAGCTGTTGTCTGCATCTGAGCGGTGCAGGCAGACAACAGCAGGCTAAAGCCGCCGGCCAGTATGACCCGCCAGGATAACAGCGGTGAGTGTGGTGCTGACATCATGCTTAACGTTACTTTTATCAGGCTTATCTGACCTTACCATACAATGTCAGGCAGCTTAGCGGATTAACGAAATGTACTGAAAGATTTATGTTTTTTAGCAAGCAGACTGCTTTGCTGCGAAATAGAACTTATGCTGCAAGCGGATAACAATAACAACCGGAGTCACTATTGTGCAGCATAGTATCAGTACCGCCGTCGATGAAGGTAAGGAAGAGAACCAGGTTTTTATCCTGTTTATCAGTGTGGTGGCAACCATAGGCGGCTTTTTGTTCGGTTTCGACAGCGGCGTAATCAACGGCACTGTGGATGGCCTGCAACAGGCATTTAACTCCGCCAGCGCCGGCACCGGCTTTAATGTCGCCAGTATGTTGCTTGGCTGTGCCATAGGGGCGTTTTTTGCCGGCCGGCTGGCCGATATCTATGGCCGCAGGAGCCTGCTACTGGTAGCAGCGGTGTTTTTTATCGTCAGCGCCTGGGGCTCGGGTATTGCCGACAGCTCGCTGGAATTTGTGCTGTACCGGGTACTGGGCGGGTTGGCAGTCGGCGCGGCTTCTGTGATTACGCCGGCCTATATCTCGGAGGTGGCACCGGCGCGTTATCGCGGCATGCTGATCACCATCCAGCAGATTGCCATTATCTTTGGCCTGTTTATGGCTTTTGTCAGCAACTACCTGCTGGCCAAATATGCCGGCGTCTCGACGGCAATCTTGTGGCTGGAGTTTGCCGCCTGGCGCTGGATGTTCTGGATAGAGCTGTTCCCGGCCTGCCTGTTTTTGCTGATGTTGCTGTTTATTCCGGAAAGCCCGCGTTTTCTGGTGCTGAAAGGCCGCACCGTCGCAGGCGAAGCGGTACTGAGCCGTTTGTTCGGCAGCCAGGCCGCACAGCGCAAGCTGGCTGAAATTCAGCAATCGCTGGCGGCTGATCACCAGCCGCGGCTGGCCGATTTAGTCAACCGCCAGACCGGCAGGCTACGCCGTATCGTCTGGGTCGGTATCGGCCTGGCGACATTTCAGCAACTGGTGGGTATTAATGTGGTGTTTTATTACGGGGCTGTGCTGTGGCAAGCGGTTGGCTTTTCCGAATCTGACGCCTTGCTGATTAACGTGATCAGCGGCGGCCTGAGTATTGCAGCCTGTGTTATTACCCTGCTGGTAATAGATAAAATCGGCCGTAAACCGTTGCTGCAATGGGGCTCTTGCGGTATGGCCCTGACACTGGGGCTGATGGTAGTGGCCTTTAGCAATGCCGCCCAGGACGATACCGGCCGCCTGCTGCTGGGTGACTGGGGGTTGGTCGCGCTGGTCAGCGCCAATGCCTATGTGTTCTTCTTTAATATGTCGTGGGGGCCGGTAATGTGGGTGATGCTGGGCGAAATGTTCCCGAACCAGATCCGCGGCTCAGGTCTGGCCGTCAGTGGCCTGGCGCAGTGGGGTAGCAATTTCCTCATTACGATGACGTTCCCGCTGCTGCTGAGCGGTATCGGCCTGGCCGGCGCCTATGGTTTGTATACGCTGGGAGCGCTGTGTTCGATAGTGTTTGTCGTGAAAATGGTGCATGAAACCAAAGGCACCGAGCTGGAAGCTATGCAGGGCTAACTCTATGGCGTTTTACACCTTAAGCAACCGCAGCGGCGACACGCTGATAATACTGCAGCACGGCGCCAGCCTGCAGCGCTGGTCGGTGCGGCTGGGCAATACACGGCGCGAGCTGATCCTGGGCTACCCAGCGGCGCAGCATTATCAGCACGACAGCTGCTATCTTGGCGCTGTGGTCGGGCCCTATGCCAACCGCATTGGCGGCGGTGTGTTGCAGCTGGATAACCAGCGCCACCAGTTACAGCAAAATGAGGGGCAACATCATCTGCATGGCGGCAGCCAGGGGTTGCATCAGCGCAACTGGCAACTGCTGGAACAGCAGGCCAGCAGGCTGGTACTGGCCTGCGATCTGGCGGATGGGCACAGCGGCTACCCAGGCCCGCTGCGTTTTATCGTAACCTACCAGCTAAGTGACAACGGCACGCTGGAAGCCACTCTGCAAGCCTGGGCCGAACAGCCCAGCCTGATTGGCCCTACCCTGCACCCGTACTTTAACCTGGCTGCCGGGCAGCCAGTGATAGATCAGCATCAGCTTTGGCTTGCGGCTGAACAGTACACCCTAACCGACGGGGATAAGATCCCCACTGGCGAGCTGCGCCAGGTACAGGGTAGCAAACTGGATTTCAGCCGGGCCAAAGCCCTTGACGGTATCCGGCTGGATCATAACTTTGTTGTGCATGGCAATCTGCAGCAGGCAGCGGCGGAATTAACCAGCCCGGATCAGCGTTTGCGGCTTAAGGTCAGCTCCGACTATCCGGGCCTGCAGGTATATACCGGCGAGCATCTTGGTGCTCCCTTCCTGCCCCGGCAGGGCATCTGTCTGGAACCGCAGTTTTTCCCCGACTCACCAAACCAGCCAGGCTTTCCGTTCCATTTCACCCGCCCGGAACAAGCCTTTGTGGCGCATATTCGTTATCAGTTGGAAAAGGGGTAAGCAGTGTTAAGTGTGGGGGCTCCAGGGATTGACCAGCACGATCCCGCAGTTGGTAAAATCCCTACTGTTGCGCGTGGCCAGGGTAGCGCTCCTTGAGCGGGCAATAGCGGCAATCATGGCGTCGAACTGGCTGATAGGCCTGCCAGCAGCCCGGCGGGAAGCTGCGATATCAGCGTAGATATCGGCCGCCGCGTTATCAAAGCTCAGTATCTGTCCAGCCAGATCCTGGTCGAAGATGGCCTGCACGGCAGCCAGCAGGGACGTTTTACGCTGGCCTTCCGGTAGCAGGCGTACACCGTAGAACAATTCGCCCCGCGTGATGGTGGTGGTAAACAGAGCCCGGCGCGGCTGGGTTTCCAGCCATGCCAGGATTCGCGCATCAGGCACCGGGCGCAGGGTTTCTGACAGCACATTGCTGTCCAGGATGATCATGCACCCAGTTCCAGCGGGGCACGTATGGCTTCCCGTTCGGGCAGATCCAGTTCAATACCGCCTAAGGGCTCGACCCGTGCGCGGATCGCCGTTACCAGAGAAGCTGCCTGTACCGACTCAGCAGACAGGGCTGTACGCAGAATATCACGCGCTTCATCTTCCATAGAACGGCCGTGCATGGCAGCCTGCACACGCAGTCTGGCTTTGAGCTGATCGTCAATGTTGCGGATAGTCATAGTGGCCATGTCAGCCTCCTGTGTAGCAATTAATCAATGACTTCATTTTAGTCATTGATTGCAACGTAAACAAGCCAGGTCGGGAGGATAGCCGCATCACCGGAAATCGCCCCGGCCTTCGCCAGAGGCTCTGGCGTGACAACGGCGTAATGCCAAACTGTTGGCATTACGAAAGACCGGCCTCACCCTGCAATTTCGGCATACCGTACATCCTGTACATCACCGGAAATTGCTCCTGCATTTCCGGTGTACCATACATCCATGTATATAAAAAAAGCCCGGCGGGCCGGGCAATAGACAACGGGAGTTGAAAGCTATCAGCGGAACAGCACCAGATTGACCTGGTTTTCCAACAGTTCCTGCCGGCCGCTGACCGGTTGCGGGTCCAGTTGTTCCCGTACTGTCAGTTCGGCCAGTGATTGCAGGCTGTGCTCACCGCTCTGGATGGTTTTACCCAGGGTATCGCTCCAGCCGGCATAGCGTTTTGCCACCGCCGCACTGAGAAAATCTTTCTCGACCAGCACAGCAGCGCGTTTCAGTGCCAGCGCCAGGTGATCCATACCGCCGATATGGCCGTGGAACAGATCGTAGCGGTCCAGGCTCTGACGGCGTAGTTTGGCGTCAAAATTAAAGCCACCGGTAGAGAAACCGCCGGATTTGAGAATTTCGTACATTACCAGGCTTAGTTCTTCCACACTGTTCGGGAACTGGTCGGTGTCCCAGCCGTTCTGGGCATCACCGCGGTTGGCGTCGATGCTGCCGAAAATACCCAGCGAAATAGCGGTAGCCACTTCATGATGAAACGAATGACCGGCCAGCGTAGCGTGGTTGGCTTCGATATTGACCCTGAATTCTTTCTCCAGACCGTACTGCTTCAGGAAACCGTATACCGTTGCCGAGTCGTAATCGTACTGGTGCTTGGTCGGTTCCTGTGGCTTGGGCTCGATCAGCAAAGCGCCTTTAAAACCAATTTTATGTTTGTGCTCTACCACCATTTGCATAAAGCGGCCCAGTTGGGCGCGCTCCTGGCGCAGGTCGGTATTGAGCAGGGTTTCGTAGCCTTCGCGGCCGCCCCACAGCACGTAGTTATCGCCGCCCAGCCGTTTGGTGGCATTCAGCGCATGAAACACCTGGGTGGCGCCGTAACTGAATACCTGCGGATCAGGGTTGCTGGCAGCACCGGCCGCATAGCGCGGGTTGCTGAATAAATTGGCGGTGCCCCACAGCAGTTTAACGCCGGTTTCCGCCTGCTTTTGCTCCAGTACATCGACCATAGCGGCAAAGTTACTGACATATTCTTTAATGCTGTTGCCCTCGGGCGCAACGTCGATATCATGAAAACAATAATAAGGAATGCCCAGCTTGCTGAAGAATTCAAAGGCGACATCGGCTTTGTGTTTCGCCTGCTGCATGGCATCACCGCCAGCCAGCCAGGGCCGGCCAAAGGTAGGCTGACCGAATACGTCCTGGCCGTTCCAGCAGAAGTTATGCCAGTAACAGGCCGCCAGCCGTAAATGCTCGGCCATGGTTTTACCGAGGACTTTTTCACTGGCGTTGTAATGTTTGAATGCCAGAGGATTGGTGCTGTCGGCACCTTCATAGGCGATTTTATCTACTTGATCGAAATACTGAGCCACGCTGCTCTCCTTGGTTTTGCCCTTAATGCTGCTGCGTTAATGTTGGGCACTGCAGCAGCAGAGCACAATTATGTTTTTTCAGAGCCATCTTGTGCTTTTCATCATATTGCCATCGTCCTTGCAGCCGTAGCGTTGTTGGCTGCTCGTCTTCGCCCCAATCACATAGTTCACTATGCTCATGGGGCCTCATCCGCTTGCTGCCTAGAGCACCGATCAGTTTAATAAGTGAACAGCAGAGCAGCCTGAAAAAGACTCAATCAAGGCGTAACAGCGAAGGAATAGTGGTGCTCTTTCGAGCGGTTACAACGCAGGGTGAGGGTTTTTCAGGCGCTCCCGTAAGGGCGAGAGCAAAATGGCCGTATGCGGCGTTAGATTTTCTCGATTTAGGCCCACTAAACCTTCGAAAACCTGCCTTGCCTACGGCCATTTTGATTCTCGCTGCTGCCGCTTATTAAACTGATCGGTGCTCTAGCTACAACTGCAATGACTTAGGGAATACCCGTTTCTCTGAAACCACAGTTCAGAAATGCCCGGCCAGGCTCTGGTACAGCGCCTTAAATTTGCTGTAACGCCCGGCCAGCACGGCATGGCGCTCAGCATCCGGCAGATGCCGGCTGACCAGCGCCGGTTGCGGGCAGATATCGCTGAGCGCTGCCTGCGGCTCCAGCGCCAGCCAGGCCAGCCGCGCTGCACCCAGTGCTGGCCCCACTTCGCCGCCCTGGCGGAAGGTCAGCGGCTGGTTGATCACATCGGCCAGTAACTGGCGCCAGTACGGGCTGCGGGCCCCGCCGCCTATCAGGTTAATTTCTGTCGGCAGCAGACCGCTGGCATGCAGCGCCTCCGCACCCTGCGCCAGCGCAAAGCTGACGCCTTCCAGCACTGAATACGTCAGCGCGGTGCGATCGCTGGCATGGCTCAGGCCAAACCAGACCCCTTTGGCATTCGGGTTGTTATGCGGCGTGCGTTCACCGGATAAATACGGCAGAAACAGCGGTGCCTGCGTGATATCTACCGCGCCCTGCTCCAGCTCTGCCAGCAACTCTGCCACCGGCGCGTGCGCCACATTATCGGCATACCATTGCAGGCAACTGGCGGCACTGAGCGTGACCGACATCAGGTGCCAGCTGTCCGGTAAAGCATGGCAGAAACTGTGTACCGCAGATTGCGGGTTGGCTTTAAAACCGGCACTGACAGCAAAATACACACCGGAGGTGCCCAGCGACAACATGGCCTGACCGGGGCTGACAATACCGGCACCTATGGCACCGGCGGCATTATCGCCGCCACCGGCCACCAGCGGCACGCTCTGCATGCCCCATTGCTGAGCCAGTTCCGGCAGCAGCGTGCCGGTGATCTGGTTGCCTTCATACAACTTCGGCATCTGCGCCCGGCTTAAGCCACAGGCACTGAGCAGTACATCGCTCCAGTCCCGCTGTGCCATATCCAGCCACAGCGTGCCGGCCGAGTCAGACATATCGGAGGCAAAATCGCCACTGAGGCAAAAGCGCAGATAATCTTTTGGCAGCAGCACTTTGGCAATACGGGCAAAATGCTCTGGCTCATGCTGGTGCAGCCAGAGCAATTTAGGTGCAGTAAAGCCCGGCATCGCCAAATTGCCGGTAAGCTGCTGCAACTGCGGTACCTGTTGCTGCAATTGCTGACACTGTGCAAAAGCGCGGCCATCGTTCCATAATATAGCCGGGCGGATCACCTGGTTCTGGTCGTCGAGCAGGGTAGCACCATGCATCTGGCCGGCCAGGCCAATGGCTTTTACTGCGGCCAGCGGCTGGCGCTGGCCAAGCTGTACCATGCAGGCCTGCAGCGCCTGCCACCAGTGCTGCGGGTCCTGCTCCGACCACAACGGATAAGGCCGGCTCAGCTGTAGCTCAGCGCTGGCACTGTCGATTACAGCACCGTCGCCGCCGAGCAAGATCACCTTAATTCCCGATGTACCCAAGTCTATACCTATGTACATTTGCCAACCCTGCCCTGACGTTAATCTCAATCAAGCCATCTTTGATGAGCCGATCGCCAGCGGCAATTACGAAAATTCGTAACGCGGCGCAGAATTATGATTTTTCATTTGCCAGCGTTAACGACTGGTCTAATATTGAACACGCCTGCACTACTTTGGTAAGGGCACACAACTATAAAAATAAAAACAATACAGACAGGGTGGGAATATGTTTAAGGCAAAACACAGCATTACGTTGTTGTTTAATGCAAATAAAGTGTATGACCGACAGGTTATCGAAGGTATAGGCCATTATCTGCAGTCGTCCAAGGTAGATTGGGACCTGTATCTAGAAGAGGATTTTTTGTGCCGGCTGGAGCACATTCACGAGTGGGGCGGCGACGGTATTATTGCCGATTTCGATGATATGAATATCCAGCGCGCACTGGCCGGCTCTGACAAACCGATTGTCGGTGTCGGCGGCTCTTACAGCAATGCGGCCGATTACCCGGCGGTGCCCTATGTTGCCACCGACAACCATGCACTGGTGCAGGCCGCTTACGAACACCTGAAACGCAAGGGACTGGACCGGTTTGCCTTTTACAGTGTACCTGCCGACGAGCAACACCGCTGGGCCCGCGAGCGGGAACACGCCATACGTAAACTCACGGCCCAGGATGGCTACGACTGCCAGATTTACCAGGGCCACTGCACCCGCCCGGAAACCTGGCAATATGCGATGAACCGGCTGACCGACTGGATACAAAGCCTGCCCAAACCGATTGGCATTATTGCCGTTACCGATTCCCGCGCCCGCCACCTGCTGCAGGCCTGCGAACATGTCGGCATTATCGTGCCGGATAATATTGCCATTATCGGCATCGACGATGATGACATTGCCCGTTACCTCAGCCGCATCTGCTTAAGTTCGGTGACCCAGGGCTGCTTTGAGATGGGCTATAAGGCCGCCAAGCTGCTGCACAGGCAACTGAACAATATTGACGTAGGCAATAAACGCATTCTGGTGGCACCGGCCGGTGTGGCGTCGCGCCAGTCTACCGACTTTAAGGCGCTGCGCGACCCTTATGTGATCCAGGCCATGCACTATATCCGCCGCAACGCCACCCGCGGTGCCAAGGTAGAACAGGTGACCGATTTTGTCGGTATATCCCGCTCCAATCTGGAACAGCGGTTCCGTAACGAACGCGGCCATTCCATTCATACCGAACTGCATAACCAGAAGCTGAGCAAAGCCTGCAAGATGCTGAAAGAAACCCAGGTAAACCCGACCGAGATCGCCAAAATATGCGGTTACCCATCGTTGCAGTATATGTATGCCGTGTTTCAGCGCCACTTTGGCCAGACACCGAAAGACTACCGCAGCGGACATACCGGTATAACAAGCGATATGGCGGTAAATGACTGAGTAAACGGGCTGCCCTGCAAAAAAACGCACAGTGCTGACGTATTTTCATAACAGCAAGGCCATTGATGAATATGGCCTTTTTCCTTTTAATGCCACTACCTTTTGCTTACAGGGCAGCAATATTATGCATCTGAAGTTTTTTGCGCCGGCTATCTGGCTGGGATTACTGCTGGCCAGCCAGACGGTAGCGGCGCTGCCCGGCAATTATCTGGCACAGCAGCCGGCCAGCGGTGATTTTGCCCTGGTTGGCCCTGACAGCCAGGCCACTATTTTGGTAGCAGAGCAGGATCATAAAGGCTTACTACGGGCAGTTAACAGCCTGCAACAGGATATCGCCAATGTCAGTGGCAGACAGCTGAAGATCAGCCATAGCGAGCACGGCGCACAAACGCTGATTATCGGTACTTTGGGCAATAACCCGCTGCTCGATCAACTGGTAGCAGCCGGCAAGCTGGATGTCAGTGCCATCGCTGGTCAATGGGAAGCCTATATTATTCAGGTGATTCAGCAGCCGCTGCCCGGGGTTAACCAGGCGCTGGTGATTGCCGGCAGCGATAAACGCGGTGCTATCTTTGGCGTGTACGATCTGGCCGAGACTATCGGGGTATCGCCCTGGCACTGGTGGGCCGATGTGCCGGTGCTGCAGCGTGAGCAGCTGTATATCAAGGCGGCTACCCGGCTAACAGAGCAGCCGAAAGTCAAATACCGCGGTATTTTCTTAAATGACGAATATCCGGCGCTGACGCAGTGGACCCACGAAAAATTTGGCGGCTATAACAGCCAGTTCTACCTGCATGTGTTTGAATTGCTGCAACGGCTGAAAGGCAATTTTCTGTGGCCGGCGATGTGGAACAATGCCTTTGCCGATGATGACCGGCAAAATGCCATCCTGGCCGATGAAATGGGCATAGTGATGAGCAACAGCCATCACGAACCTATGCTGCGTGCCGACAAGGAATGGAACCGTTATGGTAAGGGGCCGTGGGAATATTCCAGCAACCGCGACAATATTTATCAGTTCTGGCAGCATGGCGCGCAGCGGCATAAAAATTTGGAGAGTATCTTTACGCTGGGCATGCGCGGCCAGGAAGATGAGCCGATGAGCGAGGGCGAGAATATCGGCCTGCTGGAACAAATTGTCGCCGATCAGCGGCAGATCCTGACTGAAACCTTTACCGACCGTGATATCCACGAGGTGCCGCAAGTTTGGGCCTTGTACAAGGAAGTGCAGAGTTTTTATGAACGCGGTATGCGGGTGCCGGACGATGTAACGCTGCTATGGGCCGATGACAACTTCGGTAATATCCGCCGACTGCCCACTGCCGATGAACGTGGCCGCGCAGGTGGCGCCGGGGTTTACTATCATTTCGATTATGTCGGCGGCCCGCGTTCCTACACCTGGATCAACAGTACCCCTATGGCGAAAATCTGGGAGCAGATGAACCTGGCCTGGCAATTCCAGGCCGATCGGATCTGGATTGTGAATGTCGGCGACCTGAAACCGATGGAGTTTCCGATAGACTTTTTTCTGCGGATGGCCTGGAACCCGGAAGCCTTTGGCCCTGACCAGCTACAGCAGTTTGCCACTGACTGGGCGGCGCAGCAGTTTTCTGCCGGACATGCGGCCACTATTGCTGAATTAATCCAGGGCTATAGCCGGCATAACGGCCGGCGTAAGCCGGAAGCAGTAGAACCCGACAGCTACAGCATTTTCCACTATGGCGAAGCGCAGCGGATCAGTGATGAGCTGGCACAACTGGTACAGCAATCCGACTTACTTGAACCGCAGTTGCCGGCCAGTCAGCGTGATGCTTATATCCAGCTGGTGTCGCACCCGCTTAAAGCCAGCCAGGCGGTATTTGAACTAAACCGTGCTGCGGCAATAAATAAGCTGCACGGTGAACAAGGCCGGGCAACCACCAACTACTGGGCGGAGCAGGTGCGCTACTGGTTTAAACGTGATGCCGAACTGACCGAACAATATCACCAGCTTGGTGCTGGCCGCTGGAATCATATGATGTCGCAGCCGCATATCGGCGCGACGTACTGGCGCAATCCGGACGCTAACCAGATGCCGGTGCTGGCTATCGCAGAACCGGCTGAGGTGGCCGATATGGGGGTAATGGCCGAAGGCTCAGCCTTGTATTGGCCAGCCACTGACTATAAAGCCCAGCAGCTGGCGTTAGAGCGCTTTTATCCGCATGGTCAAAGCCAGCGCCAGCTTGAAGTGTTTAACAGAGGCTCTGTGCCGTTTGCATTCAGCGCCAAAGCCTCAGCCGACTGGATCATGCTCAGCCATAGTCAGGGCCAGATTGAGACGGCACAAAACATTCAGGTCAGCATTAACTGGGACAAGGCCAAAACCGGCCTGAATCAGGGCGAAGTGCATATTCAGGGCACAGGCTGGGGTGGTGCCAAAGTGCAGGTATCGGCGCTGAAACCGGCGGTACAGCCCAAAGGCGGCTTTATCGAAGCCGATGGTTATATCTCGCTGGAAGCTGCCAGCGGCCGCGTGGTGGCTAATACCGCCCAGGCCTGGTGGCAGGAAATTCCGTGGCATGGCCGCACACAGTCCTCAATGTCGGCGATGACCGAACTCGATTATCAGATTAGTGATATCCGCCAGGCGCCTTATCTGGAATACCCGCTGTTTTTCCACTCCAGTGGCGAGTTTTTGTTGCATGCTATCGTCGCGCCGACGCTGGATCTGGTGCCGGGCCGCGGTTTGCGCTTTGCCGTGGCACTAAATGACGGGCCGCCGCAACTGGTGGATATTCTCGCTGACAACAGCCAGCAGGCGTGGGAACAGTCGGTGCTGGACGGCGTAAGGATCAGCAGCAGTAGCTTGCAGGTAGACAAACCCGGCGCGCACAAACTGCGTATTTATCTGGTAGATCCGGCTGTGGTGCTGCAAAAACTGCTAATCGATACCGGCGGCCTGCAACCCAGTTACCTTGGGCCACCGCAAAGCCAGCGGGCGCCCTGAGCATGGTTTACACAGCACATAATAAATAACATCACTTGAGTAACATTACTTATGAATCAACTTGAACAACTGCGCCAGATGACGGTAGTGGTGGCAGACAGCGGTGATATCGACGCTATTGGCCAGCTACAACCTGCTGAAGCGACCACCAACCCGTCACTTATTTTGCAGGCCAGTATGCTGCCGCAATATCAGCACCTGCTGTCAGATGCACTGCAAGGCAATACGGTGGATATTGACGCCGCTTGCGAGCAGGTGACGGTAAACTTTGGCTGTGAAATTCTGCGCCATATCCCGGGCCGGGTATCGACCGAAATTGATGCCCAGCTGTCTTTCGATACCGCCGCCAGTGTCAGCAAAGCGCTTAGCATTATCGAACGCTATAGTGCTGCCGGTGTCGACAAATCCAGAATACTGATCAAACTGGCGGCGACCTGGCAAGGCATTCAGGCCGCGGCACAACTGGAACAACAGGGTATTCACTGCAACCTGACGCTGGTGTTCAGCCTGGCTCAGGCCAAAGCCTGCGCCGATGCCGGTGTCACGCTGATTTCCCCTTTCGTTGGCCGCATTTTCGACTGGTACAAACAACAATACCCGCAGCAGGACTTTAGCGGCGCGAAAGATCCCGGCGTGCAATCGGTACAGAATATTTTTCAGTATTACAAAGCGCACCAGATAAAAACTGTGGTGATGGGCGCCAGTTTTCGCAATGTCGACCAAATCCGCCAGTTGGCCGGTTGTGATCTGCTGACCATAGCACCAAACCTGCTGCAACAATTGCAGGATTCAGATAAAGATTTACCCCGGCAGCTGCAAGCTGCACCGCAACCGGATGCTCCGGCTACTGTGCCACTGACCGAAGCCGGATTTTTATGGCAACTGAATGAAGACGCCATGGCTACAGAGAAACTGGCCGAAGGCATCCGCAAATTCGCGGTGGATCAACGCAAGCTGGCGCAGTTGCTTACTGATATGGTGCGGTAAAGCTTTGCTGCACTATAGAAATAGTGGCCTGACAAAGCAGTCTCCGTGGCGCCCCACAGGGATATGATGCGGCGCAACACATACTCAGGAACAACATTGAGAGCAAGAATAGACTGTAGTCATTCACCGCTAAGTTTGATCACTTTGTTCTTGTAATATGGAGGCAGTCCATAGACATTGTTGTTAGCTGTCTTCCAATGTTATGGAATGAAAGTTCCTCTAAGCCTCATTTCTCGTTTAATTTCAGTCTCAACAGTGTTCAAAGAATTTTTCAAATTTCCCAATAACCGATTTTTCATAGATCTAACTTCGTCTAATGCGAGCTTTCCTAAGTCTATCGTCTGTGATTCAACGAAAAATATCACTGCCATAATGACAGCATCTGTTCTTTGCTGTGAGGTTGATTTCTCATCTGTTACGATTTTTACTAAGTCGTAGGTAAGAACTAAATTGCAACCTTGAGTTGCGTATCCATTTTCCTCGTAGCAATGGTCATGAGCTTTGCAGGCTTCGTCAATCGCATCGATTGCAGCAGGCATTGCTTTTATTGTTCCATCCAAAATATCTTTGTATGTAAACCCCCATCCTGGACCACAATATTTGCCACCTTTATAAGTAGATACTCTATTTGCGCCTTCTTTTAGAGCATTTTTATTGCTCCATTCAAGTTTACTTAACTGAGACTTTGTCGTTCCAGTACTGATTACGATTCCGGCAGTGATTAGCGCCGTTAGAATTGTCATAACTCTACCTCCGTAGCTCTACCAGCTAACGCTAAGCACACGGGCAACAAGCCGCCAAGCGATGCCGAGCAACGGCACCCATGTGTAAGTTTAAAAACGTAACCAACCAAGTGCAATACAACGAAATGGCTGGAACCAAAAACACTTTAAGCTAGCGGGAGCCAAAAAGAACAAGGCCAGCGCCCTTGCCACCTGCGACTTACCCGTAAACTGGCCAACTTTGACCACTTGACTTTGCCGCTAAGAAAACAAAACGCGAGCCATGCCAAAACAAAAAACCTTACCAACCTTTACCACCCGAAAGCGGCTAACAGTATTTTTCAACGGAAAAACCCGCCTTTAACTGCGGATCTTTCTGTAGTGTTACCCTGATTGTCACTAAAAATAGTCGGTATTATCTACTCTGGCAATAATTCAGGTTTTGCAGCAGAAAATGGCAGGAAGGCAGTATGGAAAGCCCGTCTGTCACGGGCAGTTGCAGCTATTAGCAGTTGCCAGCTGCACAGCACACCAGCCCGGCTATGTCACAAAACCGTCATTTGACATATGTTTATACGCATATATGATATTTCATATGTATGATAATACTGCTGAGAAATAGTCGTATGACACCACTGACCTTTTTTAAATTACTCGCCGACGAAACCCGGCTGCAGTCGGTATTGCTGATGGCACAGGAGGGCGAGTTGTGTGTCTGCGAGCTAACCTCTGCCCTGCAGCAAATTCAGCCAAAAATATCGCGCCACCTGGCCATGCTGCGCAAAGCCCAGCTGCTGCTGGACCGCCGTCAGGGCCAGTGGGTGTATTACCGTATTAACCCGAACCTGCCTGACTGGGCGCTGGGCAGCATCAGCCAGATCCTGGCGCACAACCCGCAGCTGCTGGCACCGTTGCAACACAACCTTTGCGCTATGGGCGACAGGCCAGCACGCACAGCCAGTTGCTGCGCCTGAACACTCCCCCTACCCGGAAAAGGACAACAAGATGGCAATTAAAATCGGTATTAACGGCTTTGGCCGTATTGGCCGCCTGGCTTTGCGCGCGGCATTTGACTGGCCGGAGCTGGAATTTGTGCAGATAAACGACCCGGCAGCAGACGCAGCCACGTTTGCCCATTTGCTGAACTTCGACTCTGTACACGGCCGCTGGCAACACGAAGCCAGCCACATTGACAACACTATACTGATTAACGGTAAATCTATCCGCGTTACGTACAATAAGGCCATTACTGCTACCGACTGGTCGGGTTGTGATGTGGTAATTGAAGCCTCAGGCAAGATGAAAAGCAGCAGCCAGTTACAGGCCTATCTGGATCAGGGCGTAAAACGGGTGGTGGTAACCGCACCGCTCAAAGACGCTGGCGTACTGAACGTGGTGATGGGAGTAAATGACCAGCTGTTCGATGCTGCCAAACACCGCATTGTCACGGCCGCCAGCTGCACCACTAACTGCCTGGCACCGGTGGTAAAGGTGATCCACGCACAGCTGGGCATTAAACACGGTTCTATCACTACGATACATGATTTAACCAATACCCAGTCGATTCTGGATACCCCGCAGCAGGATTTACGCCGGGCCCGCGCCTGTGGCGCCAGCCTGATCCCGACCACTACCGGTTCGGCTACCGCCATTACCGAGATCTTCCCCGAGCTGAAAGGCCGTTTAAACGGCCACGCGGTGCGGGTACCGCTGGCTAACGCCTCGTTAACCGACTGCGTATTTGAAGTGGAAACACCGACCAGCGCAGCCGAAGTTAATGCCATGCTGCAAGCCGCAGCTGCAGGCGGGCTGAACGGTATTCTCGGTTATGAAACACGGCCGCTGGTATCGGTGGATTATAAAACCGACCCGCGATCCAGCATTATTGATGCACTGTCTACCCTGGTGGTAAATGGCACCCAGGTAAAAATTTATGCCTGGTACGACAATGAGTGGGCTTATGCCAACCGCACGGCAGAGCTGGCACGGCTGGTGGGTAGGGCCTGAGCATGGCGGCAACCCCCATGCGGGCGGATATCAGGCAGTACCTGATTGTTACCGGTAATTACTGGGCCTTTACACTGACCGATGGCGCCCTGCGCATGCTGATCGTGCTGCACTTTTATCAGCTCGGCTATACGCCGCTGGCTATAGCATCGCTGTTTTTGTTCTATGAGTTTTTTGGCATTGTTACCAACCTGGTTGGCGGCTGGCTGGGCGCCCGGATTGGCCTGAACAAGACGATGAATATCGGCCTGTTCTTGCAGATAGTGGCACTGGCTATGCTGCTGGCACCGGCAGACTGGCTGACAGTGTTGTGGGTAATGGCGGCGCAGGCGGTATCCGGCATTGCCAAAGATTTAAATAAGATGAGCGCGAAAAGCGCTATTAAACTGCTGCTGCCGGCCAATGCCCAAAGCGCGCTGTTTACCTGGGTGGCGCTGCTTACCGGTTCAAAAAATGCATTAAAAGGTGTTGGCTTCTTTTTGGGCGGCGTGCTGCTGGCGGCGCTGGGTTTCCAGGGTGCTATTGCAGCTATGGCCGCTACGCTGCTGCTGGTGTGGCTGCTCAGCCTGCTGTTGCTGCAGCAGGATCTGGGTAAAACCCGCTTTAAAGCCAAATTCAAACAGTTATGCTCAAAAAGCCCAACGCTGAATACCTTAGCAGCGGCACGGCTGTTTTTGTTTGCGGCCAGAGATGTCTGGTTTGTTATTGCGCTGCCGTTGTACCTGGCATCACAGTTTAACTGGTCGTACAGTGCCATTGGCAGTTTTCTCGCCTGCTGGGTTATCGGCTACGGCCTGGTGCAGGCACTGGCCCCCCGCTTTACCGGGCGCGGCAGCGGCAAAACACCGGACGCCGGCACCGCACTGCACTGGGCGCTGCTGCTGTGCACTCTGCCCTGGTTCATCAGTATTGGCACAGGCTACAGCAGCCATGCGCAGGCCGTGCTGATTGGCGGCCTGCTGCTGTTTGGCGCAGTGTTTGCGGTAAACTCGTCGCTGCACAGCTACCTTATTGTCAGTATCGCCAGAGCGGATGGCGTGTCGTTAGATGTCGGTTTTTACTATATGGCCAATGCCGCTGGCCGCCTGCTGGGTACTGTACTGTCGGGCTGGGCTTACCAGAGCTGGGGCCTGCATGGCTGTTTATGGCTATCGGGGCTCTTGCTGGCCGCAGCCGTACTGTGTACCCTGCGTTTACAACACCTTAAGCCGGAAAACGGCCGCTAAACAGCGAGAGCAACATGCCCGGCACACCACAGAGCACGGCAACATTCTGGTCTATTTTCGCCCTTTTTCTGCGGCTGGGGCTGACATCCTTTGGCGGCCCTGTTGCCCACATCGGCTATTTTCGCCACGAATTTGTCAGTAAACAACGCTGGCTGAGCGAGCGTGATTACGTTGATTTAGTGGCGCTATGCCAGTTTTTACCCGGGCCGGCCAGCAGCCAGGTGGGCATGGCTATCGGCATGATAAAAGCAGGTTATGCCGCAGCCCAGGCGGTACCCGGCCCGTTGTTTACCTTTGCCGCTTTTCTTGGCGCTGTAATAAACAGCGGGCCGGCCGGTATTAGCGGTGCTGTTCTGGCCCTGCTGGCCATTTTTTTACCCTCGTGTTCAATCCTCTTTGCAGTGCTGCCATTCTGGCAACGCGTGCGTACCGCGCTGGCTATCCGCTCAGCCATGGCTGGCATTGGTGCCAGTGTAGTGGGTTTGCTGCTGGCGGCACTGTACCAGCCGATCCTGACCGGCAGCATTTTCACCGCCACCGATTTCGCCGTAGTACTGCTGGCTTTGCTGGCGCTGATGTACCGGAAACTGCCGCCCTGGCTGGTGGTAGCTGCGGGTGCGGTTATCGGTGCCCTGCTGCACAGTACCGGCGCAAGTTGATACTACGCTGGCACAGCAAAAACCGCCCGTTGGCGTCATTGCCGTGACCGGTATCCGGCCGCTACTGGTCGCATCCGACTAGACTATTACTAAAATTGCACGCAACATGAATAAATTATTTCTTCATGCCGGAGGGAAAATGAAACTGAACTGTGATCTGGGCGAAAGCTTTGGCAGCTGGCAGATGGGGCTGGACAGCGATGTGATGCCGCATATTGATATGGCCAATATTGCCTGCGGCTTTCATGCCGGTGATGCCGATGTGATGGCACGCACGCTGCAACTCGAAAAGCAGT
>CAZEGA010000002.1:45732-46870 GCA_964511675.1 uncultured Rheinheimera sp. | reverse complement strand
ACCGGGGATATTGCGTTTGAATTCGTCCTTGGTGGCAAAGAAGGCCGCATGCGGGCCACCGAATGCCATAGGTACACCAAAACGCTGCGCCGAACCTAATACCACATCGGCCCCTAACTGGCCGGGCGATGTTAACAGCTGCAGCGCCATAGGATCGGTAGCAACGGCGACGATGGCTTTATTGGCCTGCAACCGGGCGATTAAAGCGCTGTCGTTACGGATATCACCATGGGTTGTCGGGTACTGCAGCAGCGCACCAAACACGTCCTGGCTGGCGGCGTCTTCGGCTTTACCCACCAGAATGTCAAAACCAAACATTTCAGCCCGGGTTTTTACCACGTCGATTGTTTGCGGGTGCACATCGTCGCTGATGAAATACACATTCGATTTGCTTTTGGTTACCCGTTTGGCCAGTGCCATGGCTTCGGCTGCGGCAGTGGCTTCATCCAGCAGCGAAGCGCTGGCCAGCTCCATGCCGGTTAAATCCAGCGTCAGGGTCTGGAAGTTTAACAGCGCTTCTAAGCGGCCCTGGGCAATTTCCGGCTGATACGGCGTATAAGCCGTGTACCAGCCCGGGTTTTCCAGCACATTACGCAGGATCACATTCGGCGTTAACGTCGGGTGATAGCCCATACCAATGTACGATTTGAACATTTTGTTCTTACCGGCAACCTGCTTTAAGTGCGCCAGTGCATCGGCTTCGGTACGCGCCTGGCCTGTCGCCAGCGGTGTTTTCAGACGAATATCAGCCGGTACGGTCTGCGCGATCAGCGCTTCCATGCTGTCCACACCCAGCTCGCTTAACATGGCGGCGGTTTCGGCTGCATCCGGGCCGATATGGCGCTGAATAAATTCTTCGTGGTTCGCAAGTTGCGACAGGGTTTTCACAGCGGAGTTGGTCATGCCTTGAATGTCCTGGTAAAAGTTACTTTGCTACTAACGTTAAGCCCCGTAACAATACGGGGCTTAACGGGGAAAGATCGCGGCTTATTCGTCGATCGAATTTTTATAACCTTCTGCATCCAGCAGAGCAGACAGCTCGGCTTCGTCAGAAATTTTAATCTTAAACATCCAGCCATCTTCGTACGGGCTGCTGTTTACCAGCTCTGGTGCATCCGCCAGGGCTTCGTTTGCTGCA
>CAZEGA010000002.1:41356-45722 GCA_964511675.1 uncultured Rheinheimera sp. | reverse complement strand
GGCGCGTCAGTCAAGACATCGTTTACCTCAACAATTTCGCCCGACAGCGGTGCATAGATATCTGATGCGGCTTTAACCGACTCGGCCACCGCGCAGTCATCGCCCTGTGTTACGCTGTCGCCTGTTTCTGGCAGCTCAACAAATACCATATCGCCCAGCAGGCCCTGAGCATGCTCAGTAATACCCACGGCATAGATACCGTTGCCTTCGTCACGTGCCCACTCGTGGCTGCTTGCGTATTTTAACCCTTTAGGAATTGAGCTCATTGTTTAATCCTTCACTGGTGTTAATTATTACTGTTGTCGTTATTAAATGCTGTATCAGTTTAGATGACTTTTTTGCCCATGCGCACAAAAGCCGGTTTCACTACTTTAACCGGGATCATCTTACCGCGAATATCCACTTCTGCCGTATCGCCCACAGTAGCCGGTACCCGGGCCATGGCAATACTGAAGCCCAGTGTCGGGGAGAAGGTGCCGGAGGTAATTTCACCCTCACCGCCCTCAACCACCACACGCTGGCCATGGCGCAGTACGCCTTTTTGCTCCATTACCAGGCCAACCAGCTTAAAGGTGCCTTGCGCTTTATGCTGCTCAAGCGCACTGCGGCCGATAAAGTTACGTTCGGCAGGTTCCCAGGCAATAGTCCAGCCCATATTGGCAGCCAGCGGCGATACGGTTTCGTCCATATCCTGGCCATACAGGTTCATGCCTGCTTCTAACCGCAGCGTATCACGCGCGCCCAAACCGCACGGTGCGACACCGGCATCCAGCAGCTGTTGCCAGAAATCCGCCGCCTGCCCGTTTGGCAGGGCGATTTCATAGCCGTCTTCACCGGTATAGCCGGTAGTGGCAATAAATAAGTCGCCGGTCTGTTTACCAAAAAACGGTTTCATGCCCTGCAGTGCAGCGTTTTGCTCTGCCGTCAGTAAGCCTGCCACTTTAGCTTTGGCATTAGGGCCCTGTACCGCTATCATCGCAAACTCAGGCCGCTCTGTTACCGTAACGTCAAAGGCTTTGGCCTGGGCGCTGATATGGGCTAAATCTTTTTCGCGGGTGGCAGAATTGACCACCAGACGGAAGAAGTCTTCCTGCAGGAAATACACAATTAAATCGTCAATTACGCCACCGGCTTCGTTTAACATGCCGCTGTACAGCGCCTTGCCCGGCACGGTCAGTTTAGCCACGTCGTTGGCCAGTAAATAACGCAGAAAAGCACGGCACGCCGTACCTTTAAGGTCAACAATTGTCATATGAGACACATCGAACATACCGGCATCACGGCGCACCGCGTGGTGCTCTTCAATTTGTGAGCCGTAGTTGATAGGCATATCCCAGCCAAAGAAGTCGACCATTTTGGCACCGGCTTCCAGGTGTTTGCCATGTAACGCAGTTTGATTAGCCATTGTTATATCCTGCTTAATGTAAGGCCCGCCGGCGCCGGTATTGCGGCGCTACCGCACTGTTATGCAGTAATAGCGGATAAAAAGGCGTCCGGATTATAACGCAACGTATTGCGGGCCAACAGCCCCTGATTAATTAGTTTTTGTAATGCGACAAGCCAGATTACCAAAAAAACGGCTTCAGGCTGTAGCATTGTATTTGCCCTGTGGCCGGGCTAATTTGGGCAGGTCGCCAGTATTTCCAAGGGCTTGCGCCATGATCTGGCTTTTCAGCCAGGGTAATTGGTTCATGCCGCTCATGCCAACAGCTCTTACCAGCTTAAGTAAGGGCCGGGAATTACTGAAACCACGCTTGAACACTTCCATTGCCGCGATCAGGGTTTGCGCCTCGGCCTTGCGCCAGCGCTCGTAACGGCGCAGCAGCCGGCTGTCGGCAAAGTCTTTACCATCGGCTACGGCTTCACTTATTAGTTCTGCTAATGCGGCAACATCCAGCAGGCCCAGGTTCATACCCTGGCCGGCCAGCGGGTGTATGCTGTGCGCCGCATCGGCCACCAATACTGCCCTGCCACGCAGCCAGCTGCTGGCATAGCGCATTTTCAGGCCAAAGGCTTTCGGCGCATGCTGCAGTTGCAGCACACCCAGCGCACTGTTACTGGCCGCCGTCAGCGCCCGGTTAAAGGCGCTGGCCTCCATCGCCAGCAGCTCACTGGCACGCTGCGGGGTGCAGCTCCAGACAATAGAGCACAGCCCGGGCTGCGTCAGCGGTAACAGCGCCAGCGGCCCTGTCGGTAAAAACACCTGCCGCGCGGTGTTCTGGTGCGGCAGCTCAGTGCTGATGGTTGCCACTATCGCCTGCTGCTCGTAATCCCAGTGCGTTAAGGGCAGCTGCATAGCACTGCGCACCAGCGAGTTTACGCCATCAGCCCCTACCAGCAGGCGGCTTAGCAGCAAGTGCTGCTCATTTATATTGACCAGTACCTCGCGCTCGCTCTGCACCAGGCTGTTGATGCTGCAGTTAAACTCAAAGCGCACATTGGGCAGTTGCTGTAACTGCTGATACAGCGCCAGGCGAATTTGCTCGTTATCGCAGATATGCCCCAGCGCCGCGACGCGCACGGCCGCAGCGTCAAAGTCAATACGGGCAAAACTGTCGGCATCCCACACCTGCATCCGGGTATAAGGCTGGGCGGTAGCGGCAATGGCCGGCCAGGCGCCGATATGCGTAAGTATGCGCTGCGAGGCCAGGTTCAGTGCACTGACACGCTGCTGCGTAACCAGGCGGCTGTCGGGCGCACTGCCCTGCTCCAGCAGCACTATGCTAAGGCCAAGCGGCGCCAGTAAAGCCGCCAGGGTTAACCCCGCGCTGCCGGCCCCCGCTATGGTAATATCGACATTTTGCATTTAGCTGCGAAACCCCATTGCCTGTTCGGCCAGCGGCCGCCTGAGTTCATCACACAACGCCATGGCCAGCAGGCCGCTGTTGCGTGCCAGTGCCATTAAACGCGAGCGGTTAGAAAAAATCCGTACCAGCGCATCTGTTGCCGTACTTACAGTAGCAATATCTGCGCTTCTGTGCTGCTGATAGGCGCGCAGCATGGCGTAACTGCCAATGGCGCCGGGCTGGGCATTCAGCTGTTTAACCAGCTGGGCTATATCACGCAGCGCCAGGTTAAAACCCTGGCCGGCAATAGGGTGCAAGTTATGCAAACTGTTACCCAGCAGGGCCACGCGGTGGCGCACGATATCGCCGCTTAAGCGCAAACTAAGCGGATAACAGGCGCGTTTGCCCACAGCACTGAAAATACCGGCCCGATAACCAAAAGCCTGCTGCACATGCGCCACAAAGGCTGCATCATCCAGTTGCATTAAGCCGGCAACAGCCTCGTCGGCAACGGTATACACCAGCGAGTAGCGTTTATCTGCCAGCGGCAGCAGCGCTATCGGGCCATGTGCGGTAAAGCGTTCAAATGCCCGCTGCTGATGGTTGTCATCCAGTGCCAGGTTGGCAATAATCGCCTGTTGGCCATAAGCGCGTTCGCTCACGCTAAAGCCGGCCAGCGCCCGGGTTGGCGACAAACCGCCTTCAGCAATCACCAGCAGCTTGCCGTGCAGTTGCGTGCCATCATCCAGCGTGATCTGCTGCGCCGAATCCGCAGGTAACAGCCGGGTAATATGATTGGGGGCAAAACGCTGTAGCTGTTTGTGCTGTGCCAGTTTTTGTGCCAGCAAAGCGCCTAAGTGCTCCACTTCCAGCACATAGCCCAGGGCATCCAGTTGGTACTCCTGGGCACTTAAGCGGGTTTTACCAAAATGGCCACGGTCTGACACCAGAATATGTTTAATTGCACAGGCATAAGGTTTCAGCGCATGCCATAGCTGCCAGTGCTCAAGTAAACGGCAGCTGGCGGCGGCCAGCGCTATGCTGCGGCTGTCAAAGCTGGCCTGGCTTACGGCACCGGCCTGCTGCTCAATTATCGCAATACTCAGTTCCGGCCGGGCCTGCAGCAAAGCCCAGGCCAGGGTGCTGCCTGCCATGCCGCCACCGGCGATCACCACATCAAAGTTCTGGCGCTTCATCAGTGCAGGGTTTTATTGCTGACCGGGCGGGTGCTGAACTTCTGCCCCACTTCGGTAAAACAGGTCAGCACCATCATACGGATATGCTCCAGCACCAGAAAATACGCCTCGTCATTTTCTTCTGCGCTGCCATCGTCTGTGGTGTAAATATCAATTTTGGTCACGTCGGTCAGTTGCTCCAGCGCCTCGCGCACATCGGCACAGACCAGCGATAAATCGGTTTGCACAATGGCAAAACCGACCAGAAACGCCTGTGTCCACTCTATCATGGCCTCCAGCCGCTCGGGCAGGCTGTCGTCGTCGCCGGGCAGCAGCATAGAAAAGCTGAAGTCATTCCGGGTCAGCTCAGCGGCGGTATGGTCTATCAGGCCGAGGACATCGCCA
>CAZEGA010000002.1:6737-41346 GCA_964511675.1 uncultured Rheinheimera sp. | reverse complement strand
GCCTTTAACGCCCGCGGCAATGCCTGGCCATCGTTTAAAAAGTCATGCAGGACCGGCAGCATCTGTTCGCCTGCGGGCGCAACGCCCGCGCTTAACAGGCCGGCAATCAGGCCATGCACTTCTGCCGCCGACGCCATTACATAAGCCTGATCCAGCTTGTGGCTCCATTCATCATAAGTCAGTAAGGTCTCGCCGCTCATACCCTGTTACGCCCGCTGCAAAATTGGCTTAATGCTACCACCAGAGGCTTGTGGCGCCAACTTTAGCAGTACAAAAGCTGATACAGCGCAAAACGTAAACAAAAATTGCTGTAAAACCATGCAACTGGCATCAGCAGCGATAAAACTGCGATGGATCACCATATACAGTGTGTCAGGCGGTGTTATACTTAGCCCTGTTCTCTGAGTTGTTAGTGATCAGGTAGATGTCCCTGAGCCGATAATTGTTTTTACCCAGGGATTCAACTGTGCTGCCAGTGTGCAGGCCCGGCCCGTACCGGGAAGCCTGAGGCAACAATTTGTCTCCCGCCTTGAACCTATGGTTCAAGGGCTGATATCAGACACGGCAATTTGGAGAACCTCCCTTTCAGCTATGCTGTTTTTGCGCTAATCTGCCGTTACTTATCTTTACTGCTGCGGTAGTTTTTTGGTATGACATCAGCTTTATCCGCCACGGCTCCCGGCCGCAACGAACTGCGCCGCCTGATCCGCACACGCAGGCGCAGCCTTGATCCCACAGCACAACAGGCCGCTGCCACAGCACTGGTACAGCAGGTACTGGCGTTACCGCAACTACCACAGTGCCAGCATATTGCCCTGTATCTGGCCAATGACGGTGAACCGGATACCGGCCCGCTGATCCAGGCACTCTGGCAGCAGGGCAAACAGCTGTATTTACCAGTGTTGCACCCTGTGGTGCCGGGGTATCTGGTGTTTGTTCGCTACCAGCCGGATACGCTGCTGTACCCGAATAAATTCGGTATTTCAGAGCCATTGGCACAGTGTCAGCAATTGCTCCCGGTTAGCGCCCTGGATTTAATTTTCACCCCGCTGGTAGCCTTTGACGAGCAAGGTAACCGGCTGGGCATGGGTGGCGGGTTTTATGATCGCACCCTGTCGCAGCTGCCGCACAACAGCCAATGCCAGGTCATTGGCCTGGCGCATAATTGCCAGCAGGTGAACGCAGTGCCAGCCGCAGCCTGGGATATTCCGCTGAAGCAGATTATTACGCCGCTAAAACACTGGCAGTTCAGCTAAAGCCCCACCCGCTTTTTCAAGGGGTCAGATCACTTGAAGTTCAAGAGAGTTCAAGTGATCTGACCCCTTGAAAAACAGTTTTAGCTTTTTCTGTTTTTACCCTTTTGTCAGCAGGGCCTTTCGATATAATATCCGTCTTTATGGCTAAACGCTGAGCAGAGAACAACATGACCCAAGATGACATGAAGAAAAACGCCGCCCGGGCTGCACTGGAGTATATCCCGCGCCATAGCATAGTCGGGGTAGGCACCGGCTCGACGGTAAATCATTTTATTGATGCGCTGGCCAGTATTAAACATGACATCAAAGGAGCAGTGTCAAGCTCAGTACAATCGACCGAAAAACTCCAGGCTCTAGGCATACCGGTGCTGGATTTAAACAGCATCGACCGCTTCAGCGTGTATGTAGACGGTGCCGATGAAATAAATGCGCAAAAACACATGATTAAAGGCGGTGGCGCCGCCCTGACGCGGGAGAAAATTGTCGCAGCCGTAGCCGATACCTTTATCTGTATTGTCGATCAAACCAAACAGGTTGAGGTACTGGGTAAATTCCCGCTGCCGGTTGAGGTTATTCCGATGGCCAGCAGTTATGTTGCGCGTGCGCTGGTTAAACTTGGCGGCCGGCCGGTGCTGCGTACAGGCGTAACCACCGACAACGGTAATGTTATTCTGGACGTGCATGATTTAGCCATTACCGAACCAGTAAAACTGGAACAACAGATTAATAATATCGTCGGTGTGGTCACCAACGGTATTTTTGCCCACCGCGGCGCCGATATGGTGCTGGTGGGTAGCGCCAGCGGCACGCAGGTCGTGCGCTAGCCAGCAATCGGGGCCCGCAGAATATAACAAGTATAATAAGAATAACTGACTGATTTTACTTTTAATTTATTGAAGAGAGTGACATGGAAAAATTTTCGCTGGCCAAAGACAAAATTAAAATATTGCTGCTCGAAGGCCTGCACCAGAGTGCAGTGCAAAGCTTTAAAAACCAGGGCTACAGCAATATCGACTATTTAAAAACCTCACTGCCGGAAGAGGAACTGATTGAACGTATTAAAGACGTGCACTTTATCGGTATCCGCTCTCGCACCCAGTTAAGCGAAAAAGTACTGGATGCCGCCGGTAAGCTGGTCGCCATTGGCTGCTTTTGCATCGGCACCAACCAGGTTGATCTGAATGCCGCATTAAAACGGGCGATCCCGGTCTTTAATGCACCGTTTTCCAATACCCGTTCGGTCGCCGAACTGGTGCTGGGACAAATCATCATGCTGCTGCGCGGTATTCCGCAGCGCAATGCCGCCGCTCACCGTGGCGAATGGCAGAAAACGGCGCATAACTCCTTTGAAGCCCGCGGTAAAACCCTGGGCATTATCGGTTATGGCCATATCGGCACCCAGCTGAGCATTATGGCTGAGAACATCGGTATGCGCGTGCAGTTTTACGATATTGAAGACAAGCTGGTGCTGGGTAATGCGACCCAGGTTGACTTTGGCACCCTGCTGAAAACCTCAGACGTGATAAGCTTGCATGTACCGGAAACGCTGCAAACCAAAAATATGATCGGCGAAGCCGAGCTGGAACTGATGAAGCCGGGCAGCATTTTAATTAATGCCTCACGCGGTACTGTGGTTGACATTGACGCCCTAACCGAAGCCCTGCACAGCAAAAAGCTGGCCGGTGCCGCCATAGATGTGTTCCCGACAGAGCCCAAAGGCAACGATGAAGAATTTACGTCGCCACTGCGGGCATTCGATAACGTGATCTTAACGCCACATATCGGTGGTTCTACCCAGGAAGCGCAGGAAAATATCGGCTTTGAAGTAGCCGGCAAACTGGTGAAATACAGCGACAACGGCTCAACACTGTCGGCGGTGAATTTCCCGGAAGTGTCACTGCCAGAGCACAAAGGCCGTTCGCGCTTGCTGCATGTCCACAAAAACCAGCCGGGCGTGCTAACCAAGATCAACGAAGCCTTTGCCAGACACAATATCAACATTGCCGGCCAGTACCTGCAAACCAATGCCGATATCGGCTATGTGGTGATTGATATCGACTCAGACGATGTTGAACAGGCATTAAATGAGTTAAAAGCCATACCCGGCACACTACGCGCCCGGGTGCTGCACTGATTTACTGCAAAAAACGCAGGGGCGTATTATTGTGCCCGGATACAACACCATCGTAAAAACAACAAGGGCGCAAATATGCGCCCCTACTAAATTGGATGTCCGGCCGGGCGCATTATTGCGCCCGGATACAACACCATCGTAAAACAACAAGGGCGCAAATATGCGCCCTTACAAATTCAAACCCCAGTATGGGCGCAATAATACGCCGTTACGGGTTATTCATCATCCTGCATTTCGTTAAGCAGCGTTTCGGCCAGTTCGTCCGGCAGTACCACCACGCCAGGGCCATCGGTATCCGGCAGCACGGCAATTGCCAGTTCATCGCCGTTTAAGCCTGATGTCCACTTATCCAGCCAGGTGTCTACATCTACGGCCTGTGCCGTACAATGTGCCCATTCGCCTTCAATCCACTGCTCGGCCAGCTCGGCATGCGGCCATACCGGAATACAGCGCTCATCTTCAGCACTGACCAGCACAAAGCCGTCGTCATCGGTTAAGATCCAGATTTTTTCCAGATCAGCCACCGCCTGAATAAAGTAAGCATAACGCTGCTCGGCATCCAGCGTGGTAATGCGGTTTAATTCTTCAGCGGTTAATTGGTATTCCATAAATAAAGTCCTGTTCAGCAGTCAATAATGCCGCTAATAATGACGGATCTGCGCCATTTTTACCAATGCTAAATTGGGCTCTGTTGCCGTCAGGCCCACAGCACCTGCCATAACAGCCGCAGCCAGATAGCCCACAACACCACACAGCCAAGCAAAAATATGTTAAAACGCAGCCGCACCTTATTGCTGCCAATATGCACCAGCGTATGCACTATACGCAGCGCAACAAAAGCGGCCCCCAGCAGCACGTAAGCAACATCGGCCAGGCCAAACTGCAGCGTAAACAGCACGCTGAACACATACAGCACCGGCATCTGGAACTGGTTATCAAAGTTACGGCTGGTAGCAATCACCTGCTCACTGGCACCGGTTAAATTCATGGTCCGAAACGCCGACAGCGCGATTTCTTTATTTTTTGCCGCCGCCATGCGCCGTTTGCCCATCAGGATCAGCACCACGCTGGTCAGCAGCACCTGCACAAACACCGGGATAAGTATCAGTTTTTCCATTATCAGCTCCTTGTTGTTACCTGTGCAGCTTAATGCAGGCCGCGCCCGCTTACCAGTGTCTTACTGTTGTCATATTCTGCCTTTATATTTTGCAGGGCTTTTAATTGTTATACTGCGGCGTCTTTTTTACAGGGTGACGCTATGGCGCAATTATATTTTTACTACTCGGCAATGAATGCCGGTAAATCGACCTCTTTGCTGCAAAGTGCTTATAACTACCAGGAAAGAGGCATGACAGTGGCCATTTACACTGCGGCGCTGGACAACAGGTTTGGCCTGGGTAAAGTCAGCTCGCGCATTGGCCTGGCCATGGATGCGCATATTTTCGACAGCAGGTTTGACTTTGTGCAGCATATACAGCAGTTAAAAGCACAGGGCCGTCTGGATTGTGTGCTGATAGACGAAGCGCAGTTTTTATCCAAAGCCCAGGTGCGCCAGTTAACCGAGGTAGTGGACACGCTAAAAGTACCGGTGCTGGCATTTGGCCTGCGTACCGACTTTTTAGGTGAAACCTTTGCCGGCAGCGAAGCTCTGCTGGCCTGGGCCGACAAACTGATAGAGCTGAAAACCATTTGCCATTGCGGCCGCAAAGCCAATTTTGTCGTGCGGCTGGACGAGCACGGCAAGCCAGCCACCGCCGGCTCGCAGGTGCAGATTGGCGGCAATGAGAGCTATGTCTCTATGTGCCGGGCGCATTTTAAGCAACTGGTATGGCAGGATAAACCAACGGAGTAACACATGAAAATTCTCTATGGCGTGCAGGCAACAGGCAATGGCCATATCAGCCGGGCCCGCGCCATGGGGAAATACCTGGCACAGGCAGGGGCAAAGACCGACTATCTGTTTTCCGGCCGCGATGCCGCCCAGTTGTTTGATATGCAGCAGTTTGGTCATTTTCAGGTAAAGCGCGGCCTGACCTTTATTACCGAGGCCGGCCGGGTGAATTACTGGCAAAGCTTCCGCCAGGCCTCACTCCGCGAGCTGGCGCAGGATATCCGCGCGCTGGATGTCAGCCGTTATGATCTGGTGATTACCGATTTTGAGCCCGTAACCGCGCACGCGGCGCGGCGCGCCGGTAAACGCAGTATTGCCATCGGCCACCAGTATGCGTTTTTGCACCAGATCCCGCAGTGCCAGAACAACCTTATCAGCCAACTGGTGTTTAAACACTTTGCCCCGGCGCAGCTGCAGCTTGGTCTGCACTGGCACCATTTTAACCAGCCGATACTGCCGCCCATCATTGATGAAGAGCCTCACAACATTGCAGTGCAGCCGCAGCAGGTGCTGGTGTATCTGCCATTTGAAGATCAGCATCAGGTACTGGCAATGCTAAAACCGCTGATCGGGTATCAGTTCAGTGTCTATGGCCCCGGGCTTGGCAAAAGCACAGCCGGGCATATCAGTACCCACCCGCCTGCCCTGGCAGCGTTTAAAGCCGATTTGGCCAGCTGCAGTTATGTGCTGAGTAATGCCGGCTTTGAGCTGATCAGCGAAGCCCTGCAACTGAATAAAACCATTATGGTTAAACCGCTGCAAGGCCAGATGGAGCAGCAATCCAATGCGCTGGCGCTGCGCCGGTTAAACCTGGCGCACAGTACAGACCAGCTCAGCACCGCTGCTGTTGCCAACTGGCTGCACAGCGCTACGCGGTATAACAAGGTGCAATACCCTAATGTCGCCAAAGCTATCTGCGACTGGCTGATGCAAGGCTGCAAGGGCGATATTCGCTCGCTTAGCCAGTCATTATGGCGCTAAAACAGACGGTTTTTTGCTAAGCACAGCAAATCCGTTATAGTTTAACCATTGCTGCAGGTGAGTTTACTATGACAGAGCAGGCTGTTGCTGTACCCCACTTCTGGGCTTTAATCGATGTACTGCCTGTGGCCGTGTTATATAAAGAGCAGGCCAGAAAATCGGTATTTGCCAATCAGGCGGCGCTGAAGCTATTCAGTTTTGCGCCAACACAGAGCGTATTGTCACTGATCGATCTGCAGCAATTGTCCCTGAGCTGCCCCGACAGCGGCGCCCCCTACGACTTATTGCATAACCCTTTGCTGCTGGCATTAAGCGGTACCGAGCTGAACCTGCCGCTGGCGGTTGCCGGGCAAAACCTGATGCTGCAAAGCAAGGTGGTATCACTGTCGTTTACCCTGTACAGCAGTGTGGTCATCAGCCTGAGCAGTAACAGCCCGGCGGCCATAGCGGCAGTGCCAGCAAAACAGACAGCAGTGCATCTGGCAGAGCTGGAAGAGGCGCTGGCGTTTGATAAACTGATTTCGCTTATCTCTACTGAACTGATTAATGTAAAGGACTCCAGGCTGGACCGGCATATCGAAGATGCGCTGGCTGCAGTGGGTGAGTTCTGCCATGCCGATCGCAGCTATATATTCCGTTTTAACGCCGATATCAGCCTGATGAGCAACACCCACGAATGGGTACGCGAAGGTATACGGCCACATAAAGAACAGCTACAGCAGATCCCGCAGCAGGCCTTGCCCTATTTTTACCGCCTGATGCAACGCGATCTGGTCTTTGCCGTAAACGAGGTGGCCAAACTGCCGCCTGAAGCCAGTGCCGAAAAGCAGGAGTTTGACGCTGAAGACATTCAGTCGGTGCTGTGCTGCGCCATGCAGGCCGATGATAAACTGCTGGGATTTGTCGGTTGCGATATGGTGTCACGCCAGCGCAGCTGGACCAGCAACGACCTGCGCCGAATGAAGCTGGTCGGCGATATGCTGGCCAATGTGCTGCAAAATGTCGGTTACCGCCAGTCACTGCAACGTATTTCGCAACAATTGCAGCACGCCAATGCGCAACTGCAGCAACAGGCCAATCAGGACGGTTTAACCGGTATTGCCAACCGCCGCCACTTTGACCAGCACCTGCAACAGGAATTGCAGCGCGCCAGCCGGCATCAGCAACCGCTGGCACTGCTGATGCTGGATATCGACTACTTTAAAGCTTATAACGACCACTACGGCCACCAGGCCGGTGATCACGCCCTGCAGCAGGTCGCCCAGCTGTTGCAGCAGCAATGCCGGCGCCAGGGCGAATTAGCCGCCCGTTATGGCGGTGAGGAATTTGCCATTATTCTGCCCGGTGTCAGCCACAGCGACTGCCTGGCAGTGGCAGAACACATTCAGCAGGCACTGAAAACGCTGGCCATAGCCCACCAGCACTCTGCCATAAGCCCGCTGCTTACGCTTAGCATAGGTTACTGCGTGGTTATTGCCGATAAAGGCTGTGACAGCGCCATGCTGATTGCCGCAGCAGACAAAGCGCTATACCAGGCTAAAACCGAAGGACGTAACTGTATACGCAGTGCAAATATTGCCGCTGGCTTATAAAATGCCCGCGTTCTGGTAAGCTACATAACGAATAAATACAGATAAAGAATGCTGCGTGTAATCAATGCGTGCTTTATTGTGATCTAAAAAAGCTCCGGCAATTGCGCCTTCTTTTACCTGGTAAGTACGCAATTCCTGCATCAGTTCTTGCAGGAACACCCTGACAGCAATATAGTTTTTGACATCTGACACCGCATGTAACACAGCCAGATAAGATAAGATGCCCTCCGCCCTGCAGGCTACGGGGGTATTTCTGCCCAGATACACCCGATCGGTAAAGATCTGCTGATAAATGTCGTGTAAATATTGCAGACAAAACTGGATAGCCGCATCAGATTGGGCTGATTTCAGTTTAATGTGATGCAGCACCATTAACTCCAGCGCCTGCATCAGCCAGTGATCCTGCACCACACGTACCTTATCCCGTGTATCGCGCAGTACAGTGATTAGCCGGAAAGCGGCAGCGAATTCGCCAGCCGTACACAGCGCTAATGCAGCCTCACCCGGGTAGTACTCTGAAAAAAAATCAGCAACGGCCCCCGTGTACGGATTAAATTTAGAAAACTTTATTGTGCCGTCATTTGCCAGAAAAAAGTTAAGACCGGCTAATAAACCACGTTTTAACCTGAGATCTTGCTGGTTAAACATATCAAACGCCAAATAAGCCAACGCATTACCACCCAGTTTTGCGGTGCTTTTTTTATCCAGCACAAACAAGAGTTCCGCCTCTGCTTCCGGCGAGCCACAGCTGACCATTTCTTTTTTGGCAAATGCTAACGCACTAAGGCACTGCTGCTGCACAACATCATCATGTTCAACCTGCAGAAAATTGCCCATTGCCCAAATACAACCACAATGGCGCAGCATATTGTACGGCTTGTCCGTTATATGCCCGCCTTGTGCTGAACGCAGATACACAAATTGCCCATCGGTCTGCACCTGTTGTACTAAATAGTGACAGGCCGCTTTAGCCACGGCAAACGCATCAGTGGCTGTCATTGATAGTAACGCCTTGGTCTGGCCCGTTCTTCCGTAACACCGTACAGATTTACCGGCCGCTGTAACATCTGCCCACCATCGCGCGCTATAGGCACCCACGGAATACTGCCGGAACCCTTGGCCGATTTTAAGGAGAACAAATCAAGCGGGATTGAAATGTAAAAACCTTTGGTAAAACTGCCTTCTCCGTATTCCTCGGCACTGGCATCGGTAAATGCAGCATAGGCCCCTACCACGATCCCACTGTCAAAACGACGGCCAAAGTCAATATTCACGCCAACATCTTTCGCCAGAAACCGGCCGGCACTGATTGTGAGTAAAGCGTTATCTATAAATTCCGGTTCCCAATACAGTGAGGCAAAACCAGTCAGTACCGAGTAATCAAACAGTTTATACTCACTGGCATAATCTCTCTGCCTGACATAATTCATATCGACACCGATGGCGAAACGACTGTCCAGCGGACGATACAGGACTTCGCCCCCCACACCGGCAAACATGGTTTCCAGATAACCAGCATATGCCTGGGCATACACATTATCAGATACGCGATCGCTGTAATTCAGCAACAGTTTATCCAGTGCCACCCTGCTACGGGTCGCATATTCGCGGGCATAAGTTCTGACCCGGGGCAAGGTGGATTTTTGCGTATCCACTTTAAAGTTAAACTTATCAAAATTATCCAGTAAGGTTGTTTTCAAAGCACCGTTAACCATAAAGCGCTCATTGAACTGATACCGTGCGGAGGTAATAATGCCGCCCTGGTACATAAAGAAAGCTTCCGGATTACCAAGCATTTGCATCCAGAACGTATCTACGGAAAAGCCAAAGCCTTTGTCCAGTGTTTTAAACTGCCAGTCAATGTCTTCAACTTCCGGCGCTTTACGCACATATACAGAGCTCACGGGTTTATCCAGCCGCTCATAACGGGCAAAAGCACGGAACTCTGCCGCATCAAGTACCACCTCGGTTACCGGCATATCCATGGCTTCCAGAATAACCCTGTAGCGCACCACATCATCAGGCGCAAAGTTAGCCAGCACCCGGCCTATCCGCTCAATCGCAACATCAAACTCACGAAATGCCAGCTGCTCACCCCGGATAATTAACTCATCCTCTGCCAGCTTGATACCCGTAACGGCAAAACCAGCATGGCTATACAACTGATTGCGCATTGGGGTACGTTTAAACGCAGCCCGCTGTACCCCCACAGGATTTACCTCTGGTGCCGGAGTATCATATTTGGCCTGTTTCAGTGTATTAAAGTTTGTGTCCAGCGACACGCCAAAGGCAAAAGTATTGCCGCGCTGATAACTGGCATGGAAATCAATACCTTTGAAACGATATACCAAACCGTAATTGAAAGCGCTGTCCTGCTCTATGCCCCGGGCGCGGTCGCGGGTGTAATTGTTACCTTCATATTCAATCTTCAATCGCAACGGTTGCCATGGCGTCTGATACTCCAGACCACCATACAACGACGCCGGCCCCTTGTAGAACCGCTGATAATCTATCATGCCGCCACGCCCGGAGAATCCGCCCGGACGCTGACAAAACGACTCGCGCAGTTCACAAAACGGATTGCTGATATTACCGCCGGACCCCAGATACCCCCAGCCGATACCAAGATGTATATCAACAGGCCCTACACGTTTGCTCGCGGCCAGATATTCACTTTCAAAGAAACCTGTACCGCCAAAATCACGCCAGCCGACACTAACCTGTGGCAGATAATAACTTTCTTCCAGCAAACGGACCTTAACATCTATCCCCTTATCTTTTAAGGTCTGGTCCCCGCTGAATTCAGGATAAGGACTATACAGCTGAGTACGCACATCGGTATAACGTACTGTGGTTTCAAGCCAGGGAAATAACTGAATACTGGCGCTCCAGAACCGGTATTCTTCAAGATCGTTATAATTAAAACTAAGATTACCTGAAGCAGCCATTCTCGCGGTTGGCGTCTGAAACAACCCCACACCACCATGACTGGCCTGGCTATATAAAGGCTGCTCTGCTGCAACCGTTGTCACTAACAGACCTGATAGCACAAGCGAAAGCTGTAATTTTGTCATCATGTAATTTTCACTCACGCCCTATCGGACCCAATGGCGTAATACAGCAATCACCTGTTGATTTAACAGGTCGCTATTATCGCCCAACACTGATGCTGAAAAAGGGACATACACCATAGCCCCTGCGGCCAGATCCAGCGGTGTATTGTTCCAGTAAGCTATGCCGGCAGGTTGCCATTGCGTACCATTCACTGACCAGAATAGGCTGCTGTTATCAGCCGTTGTGCTGGCAAACTGCTTATACAACCCGGTAGTTGATACTACCTCAGTTGCGGTTAACACAGCATGGTGCCGGTTAACCGCGCCAAGCAGCACTATCCCTGATAATGCTGGTTTTGCCGACAGGAAAAAGCGGCCTTCTGCCAGCAACGGATTAAACCGTGGCACCAGGCGCGCGCGCTCATAATCAACGTCCAGCGCAAGACGGCGGGCTACTTTAATGCCGGACAGCACAGTAATAAAACCGGCAAGTTCAGCTTTGGCTGCAGAGCCCTGGGGTAACTGTGACAAACGGCGAATAAGCGCCTGCATAAGATCATATTTCTGTTGCTCAACAACCGGGTCAAACTGAAATAACGCCGCGGCAGGCCAATAAACCGTTGCAGGCTCATCCAGCTTTTGTAACAGCTTTGCCAGGCTTACCGGTTCTGAAAACCCGTGCACACTGTCGTTGATAACCACAGTAACCACGTTACCGGCACAAACCAGGCCCGGCAAACTTAACATAACAGTACAAATAAAAATTCTGAGGCAACTCATTACGATGTCCCTGCGCCAGATGCCAATAACCGGTTAATCCGGCTTAAAAACACAACCGTGGTTGGTAACACAAGATTTTGCGTATACTGCACGGTCTGCACCAGTTCCCCTGAGACTTCTGCATACCAATATAAATTGACACGATCAGCTTTGCCCCTGGTGCTGACAGTCTCCTCCAGCAATACGGTGGCCAGCTCAGTATCCAGCACGTACAACTTGTCTGCGCCAACGACCCTGAAACGGGATTGCAGCGCCACAGCCGGCTCGGTGGAAGTTTGCACAACATAGCTCCAGCTCGCGGTATGCTGGTGCTGATATTGCTGCTGCAGTGGATCAGCAGCCAGATTAGAGGTATGTAACAGATCGGTGGCAAGACCAGACATGCGGATAATCCGGCCCTGGGCAAACACAACAACAGCATTGTCTGCGGAGATATACTTTGCCTGCCCCTGCTCGGCAAATGCCAGTGCCATTACAGCGGAGTTGCCATTAACGTCAACTTGTATAATATCGAAACGGCTGGCTGCGACAAAGTTCCGGTCAATGTGGGGTAATTCAGCTGTGTTAAATAACAGCTTGATATTCTCTTTATATACGTTAAATGTGCTGCCGCAACTTACCAGTGCCAGCACACACACAGACAACAGAACACGCCTTAACATTACGGCACCCTAAAGAAAAAAGCCGCCATTCAGGCGGCTTTTTGCAGAATCTAACTTAGAATGTGCCGGTAACGGTAACTGGCACTGTGGTCGTGGTCGTGGTTACTGTAGTCACGGTAGTGGTGGTGGTTGGCACACACACATCGCCTACTTTAACTTCGCCTTCTTCACAGTCATCATCGTCGTCATCGTCGTCATCGTCGTCATCATCGTCATCATCGTCATCGTCATCATCATCATCGTCATCATCACCAACAACAGACGAACCACGATTGTTAGTGATAACAACAGCAGCCACTGCAGCACCAACAACTCCTGCAACTATTGTAGTTGTAGCTACGCCACCTATGGTGCCCTCTTTAGCATCAGCGCCGCCAGCAGCTGCCTGCGCATCAGCATGCTGTACGCCTAACGCTGCTGCTATTGCAACAGCAAGTACAAGTTTATTCATATTCCAGTCCTCTAACCTTAAATTTATACTCAGCAGAGAGTATCGTAAAATTAATGCTACTTCAAGCGTTCAGCACTAACAGGGTAACTTTATTATCAACCCCTTAGTTCATTAATATCAATTATATTGGCAACACCGGTGTCCGGCAATTCGCCCAGCGTGCGGCGAACATCCAGCCGCGAAGCATAGATCAGATCACAACTGGTACCCACATAGTAAAATCCGGTTGGTGCATTTTTCACTATCTCCACAATGCGCTCTACATCATAGTCATCACAAGCGATACTCAGCTCATCGAGCAACTTATGCATGTCGCTCCATTTCAGCATCACTTCATCGGCAGCCATAATACGCGGGTGTTCGGTGCTTCTGACATTTTCGCCTATCAGCAACTCTTCGTACAGTTTTTCGCCTGGCCTGAGCCCGGTGTACTTAATTTCAATGTCACCATTGGGATGCACTTCATCTTTAACTTCAAGCCCCATCAAATGGATCATGCGCTTGGCAAGATCCGCAATTTTAACCGGCTCTCCCATATCGAGCACAAACACATCGCCGCCTTTACCCATAGCACCAGCCTGAATAACCAGCTGCGCTGCTTCCGGTATCGTCATAAAATAGCGAATAATATCTTTGTGGGTAACCGTAACCGGCCCCCCTTTGCGTATCTGCTCACGGAATAACGGTACCACAGAGCCACTTGAACCCAGCACATTGCCAAACCGTACCATTGAGAAACGGGTGGATGCCTGCCGCCTTGCCAGTGCCTGCAATACCAGCTCCGATAAACGCTTTGAAGCCCCCATCATGTTGGTCGGACGCACGGCTTTATCAGTTGAAATCAACACAAAGGTTTCAACACCCGAGCTAATCGCCGCCTCTGCAGCATACCAGGTGCCAAACACATTATTACGGACACCTTCTACAATATTGTACTCCACTAAAGGTACATGTTTGTATGCTGCCGCATGATAAACCGTCTGAACTCCGAAGGCACTCATAACAGTTTCAAGACGTTTTCGCCGCTGCGAAGTCCCCATCACAGGAATTAGTTTTACATCCAATTCCAGCTGTACTATCAGATTGCTCAGCTCCTGCTCTATGTTGTACAGGCTGAACTCAGACAGTTCAAACAACACCAGCATCTTAGGCTGGTAACAAATAATCTGCCGGCATAACTCAGAACCAATGGAGCCTCCCGCTCCCGTTACCATCACCACCTTATGCTGAATATTGGCCAGCATCAGTTTGGCTTTCGGCGCAACCGGATCGCGGCCCAGCAAATCTTCTATCTTAACGTCCTGCAGCTCATCAATCCGCATCGCGCCATCAACCAGGTCACTCATTCCCGGAATAGACTGCACCGGTATAGGTAAATCTTCCAGTGCATCCAATACCTCCCGGCGGCGTGAACGGCTCACAGAAGGTAGTGCGAGTAAAATACGGCTGATATTGTGGGTTTTAATCAGACTTGTGATTTGTGCCGGTGCGCCAACGGGTATCCCCAATATAGTTGAGCGCTGTAGTGTCGTGTCATCGTCAACAAACACTACCGGATGATATTGTTCACCGTTCATCAAGGCCTGGGCTAACTGACGCCCGGACGAGCCAGCCCCATAAATCAGCACTCTGGATTTATGGCCGTTATTGCGCTGCACCAGAAATAATCTTGCCAGTAAACGCAAACCACCTGACGTAATTAAAGCCAGTAACGCATAAACAAAAATCAGGTTGCCTTTGTCCGGAATATCAAAAGCGGCAAACAGCAAGGATAATACCATGGCGCTGCCTACAATCCCCGCCAGTACCGCACCCAGTGCATGTTGTCCTATATATCGGATCACAGCCCTGTATAAACCAAGCTTGGTGAAGATCAATAACGTCACTGGCAAGCTCAGACAAAATACAATTAACACTAACTCCAGCTCAGCTGACTTGTCAGTTTGTGTCAGTAAAAACGCTGTGACCAGCGACATACACAAGAAGACGATATCGACAAACACTGAAATTAAGCGTTTTAAAGAACGTGGTAAGGCTAAAAGCCAACCCAGCATGCCAAACTCCCAAAATAGATTGTTGTTACAACAGCGAAACAGGCAAAACCATCATTATAGCCGGTTATTGTGCTTTGCCCCATCATATCTTTTTACCCGGCACTCAACTGCGTCTGCAACCACTGCCTGAACTCAGCGCCGAGGTATTTATCTCTTAAACCGTATTCGACAAAAGTGCGCAAGTAGCCTTGTTTATTACCACAGTCATGGCTGCGGCCAATAATATGATACGCATTAACCTGCTGTTGCTTCATCAGCAGTGCAATAGCGTCGGTCAGCTGTACTTCATCACCCGCGCCCAGCGGAGTGTACTCCAATGCTTCCCATATCAAAGGCGTGAAAACATAACGTCCTACTACCGCCAAATTTGACGGGGCTTCTTCTGCAACAGGTTTTTCAATGATGGCAGTCATTCTCGCCGATTGTGCAGCTTCCATCCGGTGCCCATCAACATCTACCACGCCGTAACTACTGACGTTTTCCAATGGTACCGGCTCCACCATCACCTGACTGATCCCCGTTTCGGTATACAACCGGCACATTTGTGCCAAATTATCCTGTTTAAGGTTACTGTCGTAGCCATCAATCAGCACATCAGGCAGCACCACAGCAAAAGGGACGTCTCCTACCAGCGGCCGGGCACACAGCACCGCATGCCCCAGGCCTTTGGCCTCGCCCTGACGCACATGCATAATGGTGACATCTTTCGGGCAAATGGCCTGCACTTCATCCAGTAACTGGCGCTTCACCCGCTTTTCCAGCATGGATTCAAGCTCAAAGCTCTTATCAAAGTGGTTCTCTATTGAGTTTTTCGACGAATGCGTTACCAGCACGATCTGCTTGATCCCGGCAGCAATACATTCATTAACCACATACTGGATCAGCGGTTTGTCCACTATCGGCAGCATCTCTTTAGGTATTGCCTTAGTGGCCGGCAACATACGTGTGCCAAGGCCGGCAACGGGAATAACCGCTTTTTGTACTTTCATTCGTTATACCTTGTAATAGATTTTATACCAGTCGACAAAGCGGGTAACGCCCTGCTCTATCGACGTTGCAGGTTTAAACCCAACCTGCTGCTGTAAATCATCAATATCGGCAAAGGTGGCCGGTACATCACCATCCTGCATCGGCAGATACTGCTTAACCGCGGCTTTACCCAGTGCTTTTTCAATCGCTTCGATAAAGCTCAGCAGTTTTACCGGCTGGTTATTGCCGATATTAAAAATCTTATAGGGCGCAGTGCTGGATGAGGTATCAGCGCCGTTCCACTGCGGATCAGGTTTGGGAATTTTAGCCTGAATACGGATAATACCTTCAACAATGTCATCAATATAGGTAAAGTCGCGCTGCATCTGGCCGTGGTTAAACACTTTAATCGGCTGGCCATCTGCAATGGCTTTGGTAAACAGGAACATCGCCATATCCGGCCGGCCCCAGGGGCCGTACACGGTAAAAAACCGCAGCCCGGTTACCGGCAAACCATACAGGTGGCTATAGGTGTGCGCCATTAACTCATTGGCCTTTTTGGTCGCGGCATACAATGACACCGGATGGTCGACCCGATCACCGGTTGCAAACGGCATTTTGCTGTTCATACCATACACTGAACTGGAAGACGCAAAGACCAGATGCTCTATCTGATGCTGTCTGCAGCCTTCCAGAATAGTTAAAGTACCAATCAGATTACTGTCGGCATAGGCCATAGGGTTTTCCAGCGAGTAACGCACCCCGGCCTGCGCACCCAAATGAATCACACGCTGAAACTTACCCCGGGCAAATAATCCGGCCACACCGTTGCGATCAGCAAGGTCCAGCTTAACAAAGCTAAAACCGGAATGGCCCTGCAACTGCGCCAATCTGTCCAGCTTCAGTTGCACGTCGTAGTAGTCATTCAGGTTGTCCAGACCGGTAACCTGATGTCCCAGTGCCAGCAAACGCTGGCAGACATAAAAACCTATAAAACCGGCCGCGCCGGTAACCAGAATATGCATTTAGTCACTGCCAAATAAATCACGGGTATACACTTTGTCTGCAACATCAGACAACTTTTCACTGTGCCGGTTGGCCACTATCACATCCGCAATGCGCTTAAACTCGGCCAGATCATTGATGACACGTGAGCGGAAAAATTCGTCTTGTTTCAATTCCGGCTCATAGACCACCACTTCAATACCTTTGGCTTTAATGCGTTTCATAATGCCCTGAATAGCCGAGGCGCGAAAATTATCCGACCCGGTTTTCATTACCAGCCGGTATACACCAACAACCTGTGGATTTCGCCTGACGATAGAATCGGCAATAAAATCCTTACGCGTGCGGTTGGCATCCACTATTGCCTGGATCATATTATTCGGCACATCACTGTAGTTGGCTAACAGCTGTTTGGTGTCTTTGGGCAGGCAATAACCGCCATAGCCAAAGCTGGGGTTGTTATAGTGGTTGCCAATGCGCGGGTCCAGCCCCACCCCTTCAATAATCTGCCGGCTGTTTAAACCATGGCTTTCGGCATAGCTGTCCAGCTCGTTAAAATAGGCTACCCGCATCGCCAGATAGGTATTGGAGAACAGCTTAATTGCTTCCGCTTCGGTACTGTCGGTAAAAAGTACCGCGACATCCTGCTTTATGGCCCCTTGCTGCAGTAAAGCCGCAAAGGTTTTTGCCCGCGCGCTCTGTTCACCAACAATAATACGGCTGGGGTACAGGTTATCGTACAACGCCTTACCCTCACGCAAAAACTCTGGTGAGAACATAATATTGTCAGTGTTAAATTTTACCCGCGCCTCTTGGGTATAGCCCACAGGCACGGTAGATTTAATCACCATCACAGCCGCAGGGTTAATAGCCATAACATCGCGGATCACCGCTTCCACACTGGCGGTATTAAAATAGTTGGTTTGCGGGTCGTAGTCGGTCGGGGTAGCAATAATGACAAAATCCGCATCAGCAAACGCCTGCTGTTTATCCAGTGTAGCGGTAAAATTCAGGGGTTTATTGGCCAGAAAATCGCTGATGTCCTTATCCTCGATCGGGGATTTTTTTGCATTTAACAGCGCCACTTTCTCTGACACTATATCCAGTGCCACTACCTCATTATGCTGTGCCAGCAACATGGCATTGGATAAGCCGACATAGCCGGTACCGGCTATGGCAATTTTCAAACCTGGCATAATTGTCCTTTATTTACCCTGTCAAGAGCTTGTTTCTGGTACTACAACACATCAGCTGGCAATAATAGCATTAATGCCCTGTTGCAAAAAAGCTTTCTGCAGTGCCTGCTTGGCGTTATTGTCACCATGTACTATACGCACCTGGGTGGGTTTGCGTTTCATCCGCCTGACAAAATTAACTAAGCCTGTTTTATCAGCATGGGCTGAATAGCCGCTTAATGTAATAATTTCTGCAGCTATAGTAATACGGTGGCCGTCTATTACCACATAGCCGCCCTTGGGGCCGTACTGCTGTATTGCCGCCCCCAGGGTACCGCGCGCCTGGTAACCGACAAACACCACCTGGTGGGCTTTATCTGCCAAAAGTGCAGTTAAATAATTCACCACCCGGCCCCCTTCACACATGCCACTGGCCGCAATTACCACCGCAGGCTGGCGGGTGCTGGCCAGAAACTGCACTAAAGCCATATGCTGTGCGTGGCTGTCTACCGTATGTAGCTGGCTGAAACTCAGCGGGTGACGGCCCTGTTTCAGTCTGAGTTTGGCTTCTTTATCCCAGTATGGCTGTAATGTATTGTATGTTTCTGTAAAACGCGCAGCCAGCGGTGAATCAACTATAATTTGCAGCTCATCCCAGCGCAGTGACTGGTGAATTTTCTGGCCGCGCAGCCGGTGGATAATCGCCTCCAGCTCATACAACAGTTCCTGGGTACGGCCAATACTGAACGCCGGGAATAACACAGTGCCATTATCCTGCAACGAGTGCAGTAACACCTGCTCCAGCCGTTTAATGCGCTGGCGCCGGTTTTCGTGCTCTCTGTCGCCATAGGTACTTTCAATAACCACTTCATCAGCCGCATAGGGTGGCTGCGGAGCCGGTAACAAAGGCGCATAGGGTGCACCTAAATCACCGGAGAATACCGTTTTATACCCCGGTTTTGCTGCAGTGTTGTGACGCAGCTCTACATAGGCCGAACCCAGGATATGGCCGGCCGGCTGAAAACGGACCGCAGGCAAAGCGCCGCTGTGTTCCGGCAACGGCAACCAGCGGTTAAATACACAGGGTACCAACTGACGGTTAACCCTGGCCAGAAAGGCCCGGATCAGCTTCTCATCCCGGGTAATGCCCATTTTTAACGCATCTTCCAGCACCAGCGGCAACAAAATGGCTGAAGCCTCAGTACAGAAGATCGGCCCGCTAAAGCCGGCAGCCAGTAAATAAGGCACCCTGCCGACATGATCTATATGCACATGGGTAATAATCAGCGCTTTGATATGGCCCAGTGCAAAGTTTATTTGCGGCGCCACAGCTGAGCCGGAAGCAGAGGTTTCAGCGCCCTGAAACAGCCCGCAGTCAATCAGCAGGCCGTAATCATCAGCAATGCGGTATTCATGACAGGAGCCGGTGACACCGTCTACGGCACCGTGGTGAATAAACCGGGGTTGGGTATAGAGTATCGACATCCTGTCTCCGTTTTTCCAGTGCTTAGTTTTAAATTGTGAGTTTTGAGTTGGTTTGACAGGTTTTTACTATTTTGGTTAGTATTTTTATCAGCTCTTCGCTTTGGTTCAGCATGCTTATTACGTGGGGTTGCTTGCTATCGAGATAGCCAGTTACACACAATTCGATTCAACCGGCATCCATCACCCCAACGAATGAAAACCCTGTATTATCTATAGCCAAGATCCAAAATTTTACAAACTAAACATTCACCACTAAACACTCAAAACTACTTAACTCTGTCACCACTGCCCTTACCGGCCACTGTCAGAAAAATATATTTAAAGTAGGCAGCAACAGTCAGGCTTTGCAACATTTTTGCATCAGTGTCTGCCAGCAACACCGGCGTTGACATATCAATTTCGTTTACCTGCGCCAGGCCGGTAATGCCGGGGCGGACATTTAGCACACCACGCTGCTCACGCTCGGCAATGAGTTCTTCCTGGTTAAACAAGCACGGCCGTGGCCCCACCAGGCTCATATCACCCCATAGTACATTCCACAACTGTGGCAGCTCATCCAGCTTGGTTTTACGCAAAAAACCACCAAAGGGGGTGATGGCACTGGCGCTGGCCAGATGGCTTGCCACATGCGCGGTGTCTTTTTTCATGGTACGAAACTTAACCAGCGTAAACGGTCTTTTATTGCGCCCTACCCGGACCTGGCAAAAGATTGGTGAACCGGTATCAAATAAGCCGATTATTGTTAACAAAACCAGTAACGGAAAGCCCAATACCAGACCAGTAAAGGCCAAAAGAATATCCAACAGCCGAATTAACATAGTTCCTCACAGAAAAAACCAACACTCACTCATGTTTACTTCTTCACAACAGGGCAGAAAGACGCTCTGCTTCCCCCTTGTGTAAAACCCCGGCCAACAGCCCTTCCCAGGCTCTAGCGTAACGCCGATAACTGCCTTTGCTCGCGCACAAAGGTTCCGCTACGCCGGCCTAAAATGTGCAATAACTGATAAAAACTGCAAGGTTGTGCCGTATCATCTGATACATAGCGGGCATAGCGGATAAGTGCCGCATAGGCCAGCTGGCCGGCATCCACAGCGGCACCATACTGTTCCCGCAGTTGCAGCCTGCGTTGTGGCACTGGCAGAGTATCCTGTGTTAACCCCCAGCCGGCATAAAACGGCATGCCAAATGTATACACCGGTTTTTGCCACAGCAAAGCTTCAAACCCTACCTGGGAGGTTACCGTTAATACAGCACTGGCATGTTCCAGTAACGACACGACATGCAGCTTCTCAGATACCAGTTGCGTGCCGGCAAGTTCAGCTGCTGACAACGCAGCAAGATAACCGCGTTTTTTACCGGCAACAACATCAGGATGCGTTTTAATCACCAGCTTATGCGCCGGAAACTGCCTGCGGGCAAACTGCAGCATGGCGGTAAAACTGTCAGCACTGGCCAAGCCATAATGCACTGAGGCATCATTCAGGGTCTGGTCAATAAGCAGCACATAAGGTTGTTCTGACAGCAGCTGGTAATCCTGGCTATTGTTGTATTTTGACACCCGGTAGCGCTGCCAGAGCGCTGGCAAAGCGGCCGCCTCAGCGGCCTGTTCTTCGTTCAGTCTCGTTGCAATCAGTTGTTCCAGCCGTGAAGGCTTGCTGGCATCGTAATAAATCCCGACGTCATCCAGCACCAGACCACAGGGGGCAGAATCAAATCCCTGCCCGATCGAGCGTAAAAAAGCATCTTCCACATAACACATTGTCATATTACAGCGCTTTGCTACCCGTTCTGCCGTAGCGGCTGACGCTTTTCTGCCCCAGGCCAGCATCACCTGCTGCCTGGTTAAATAAGGCCAGCAACACCATGCCGGCATATAGCGTACCGGGCTACCGATAAAAACACTCAGGGCCGGGAGTGCAGCCAGCGCCCTGCTGACGGTAAGATATTGCTCAGCCGCCATGCCCGACCTCTTCAGGCCAGGCCGCTATTTGCTGCTTAGCGGCAGTATATAGTTGCTGCCTCTGCGCCTTATTTGTTGCCAGTGCCACTATAGTGTCAGACCACAGCTCAGGCTGCATTGGCAGCCGGATACCTGTTTTATGCTGCACGACCGCAGCATAAATCGGGCTGTCGGCATAAATACCTGCCGCACCAGCACAGGTTATATCAAAAAACTTAGTGACCGAGCGCGCCTGATTAAACGGTAACGGCAACAACGGTGCCAGACCAATATCATAGCGCTGGCGGTGCAACAATGTCTGATAGCTTGGCCAGGACATAGGATTAAGCACATGCGTTTTATGCACTCCCCGGTATAAACGGGCCATTTTTTTATCCGCAATGATTTCAAAACTCAACGCGGGCACCCGCTTCAATGCATCAGTTATTACCGGCAGCAGCCAACGGGCCTCAGCCTGATGTGAAGATGAACCATGATAAAACAGTGTAACAGCCGCCTCCTGCTCCATGGCAAGCGGCATAGCACACAACGTTAACGGCTGCCAGTACCGGTACTTTTGCGCCAGGTAACTGTTGGCAACCCACAAGGCGGCGTTATGACGTTTAAGCCAGCCAATGGCCTGATAACTCAAACGCCACAGTTTTAATCTGTAGCGCCATGGCATACCGGTACTGGCTGCCGGGTCCAGCACGTCGTCATCAATAAACAACACCACCTGCGCAATACGACCGCCAGCATTGTCGACCAGCCGGCGCCACGCAAGAGGTACATAGCGGACAAAGATCAGGCTGACACCGGCAAGCCTGTCCGGCTCCACCGTATCCGTAAACGACAAACGGCATACCGACGCGCCGTTGTGCTGTAAATACGGCAACACAAAAAAGTCCGAACTGGGGTTTGGCCGCTCTTCTACCACGATAACTTGCGATGTCATCAACGCTGCCATGGTGCTTTAACTCCCGGCTCACGGCTTAATGTAAAATCTGCCCGTTGATAATTCAGATTCGGGTTGTAAAAAGGATCATGCTGCATAATATGTTGCCAACGCTGGCGCATATAGTCCGCTTCTGCCCGCGCTCTTTTTGCTTTTTCGGCGCTGTCATCTTTACCACGCGACACCGACTCATGGTGATACAACAGCGCATGAGGGGTATACACCACACGGGAGCCGGCTTCGCGTACCCGCAAACAGTAATCCACATCGTTAAATGCCACCGCCAGTTGCCCGGCATTCAGGCCGCCAAGTTGCGTAAACAACGCTTTGGGTGTTAACAGGCAGGCCGCCGTTACGGCAGACAAATCCTGTGCAGCAACGGCTCTTTTCATATAGCCCGGAGCGTGCTCAGCTATACCATTATGTAAATGGTCAGCACAACCACCAGGGCCAACCACATCCCCGCCATGCTGCACCCGCCGGTCTGAATACAGTAAGCGCGCCCCTACTACACCCACTTCCGGCTGCAGCAGCAAAGCCACCATTTGCTGCAACCACAACGCAGAGATGACTTCTGTGTCGTTATTCAGCAGACAAATAAGTTCCCCTTTGGCCTGCTCAACAGCAAAGTTGTTAATTGCAGCATAATTAAACGGTTGATCGTAGCGGATCACCCTGATTGCGGGATGGCAACTCACCTGCTGCATATAAGCCAGAGTCTGTGCGCAACTGCTCTGGTTATCAACAATCAAGATCTCAAATGCCGGATAAGCAGTATTACTGAGCACACTGTCAATACAAGGCGCCAACAGCTCCAGCATATCCCGGGTAGGTACGATAATGCTCACCAGCGGTGATGACGCCAGGGCATAGTCTACCCATACAGTGCCGTGCGGGCCTGGCCTGGCCTGCGCCACGATATTCAGGCGGTTTAAATGCGCTTCGACTATGCCCGGTTCAGCTGCAGTTTGTGCAGACACATCATGCCATAATACCGCTGCGATATGGCCGGCCTGCTGCCCCGGCTGCAGTTGCTCTGCCAGGCGCAGCAGTAAGCGCTGCCCTGCTCCCGGCTGCTGCCAGTCTTCAGCCAGCCAGCCACAGGCTGCAAGCATAGCAACAGAAGTACACACCACATCACCGGTATAATGTGTGCTGCGTAATAATTCTAATGACCAGTCAGGTTTAAATTGCGGCTGACAACGCTCAGGAGCCAGATAATCGTGATCGCTGTAGCTAAACGGCGCCTCCCCGGCACCAAGCCGCCACCAGGCCAGCGCCAGAGGTGACAAGACAGCACCGGCACGTAACATCAGCACTTTGGCTGCTGAAAGTTGCGGCAGTAGTGTTACAGCAGCATAACAGTGTACACCTTCCGGCAATACCAGGCCCTGTGGCAGCCTGGCCGCCAACAGATGTAATGCCGGCAAGTGCGGGGCTTGTGCCATTACGCTGTCCACACTGCGCTGCCAAAGCTCTGGCGCCAGTTCTGCCGCACCATATACAACGACCGCAATCTCTTCGGCTTGTCTTAGTAAAGCCGCAATCTTCCTGTTCCGGGCAAAAGTGGCATTTTCATTCAGCCTGATCCAGTCGGCATAAGGCAGCGCGGAATGCCAGGCTCTTAATTGTCCTGCTTTACGATATGCCTGTTCAAGCCCGCCAAAAATACTGTACCAATGCAGCGCTACGCCCTGTCGCCGCCTGGCCGGCTGTCGTATCAAAGATAGCAAAACCCGGCGTAACATCCGCCACAGCCGGCGCAGCTGGCTGACAGGCGCTACGTCAATATCACACTTAAACACAGCCAGCTCTTCAGCCTGAAGCGTTATACGTAGCGCCTTGGTCCCTGCCGGCAGATAAAATACATCCAGCAGGCGTCCTTTGAGGGTCAAAGGTAACGTCAGCAGCATACCGGTATCAGATACCAGTGTCACACAGCGGTTGTCGCCTTGCAGCTCAATCTGCCCTTCAATGCTGTACCAGCCGGGCGTGGTTACCGGCAGCACTATCTCTGTTGTACCATTTTCCGGGCGCCAACAGCCTTTGTCAGTATCGCAACGCACAGCAGACAGCGCCTGGGCAGTTCTTAGTACTACCGATGTCATTTATCAGGTTCCACCGGCTTTACGTTCTGACGCCTGCTCTGCTTGCTGATAAAAAAGGCCGTTATTGCTGCCCTTGAACTGATGCAGATAGGGTAAAAATGTCTCCGGCTCTGGTAAGTCCGGCCGGGTGACATATAAAGGCTTCGTCATGTTTATCTCTTAGAAAGTAGCGAGTGGAAATAACTGTGATACCTGGCACCTGCACTGTCAGCAGACAGTTGCAATACAGCACTGCTCTGCTGTGGTGTCATTTCCGCCAGTTTATCCTGCATTATGTCCGCCAGAGAATAATGCACCACCGGCGCTCTCACAATAAAACGCTCATTAGTCTGGCATATAACACAATCTGGCATTATGGCCGCCACCACTGCCGGATCAACATTCCCTGCAGTGTGCACTATAGTAACAGCAGCATACAGCCGTACCAAATAATTTAACATACTATAGGATGACGATGCACCAAAGATCAGGCAGTGCTGCGACGACAACGCTGACGGATTTTCAAACAACATCACCCGGCCAAAATTAGGTAGCCCATTCTCATAACGTAAATATTGCTTATAACTAAAACTGCTCAGAAGCTGCTCTTTTGCCTCGCGCGGCGGAAACAGTTTATTGCCTAAATCACCACAAACATTGCGCTCTGTATACTGATCTGCTGCAAAAACCGCCTCAACATCTTGTGCCGCCAGGCCCAACCGCTGAGCCAGCAAAACACTGACCCGCATAGCCGCATGGTGAGTCCAGTGTGTATCAGTATACCGAAAACTGCGCTCTGCAGCAGAAGCCAGTTGTGCCGCCGGGTAAAGTATTAGCGGGTCATTCGCAACATGAGCCATAAGTTGCTGCACCGGTGTATGGCCAGCCTGGCTATGCGGATAGTATTGCGGGTATACCATTTCTTTTGTTGGTGCCAGCAATACGACCCACTTATCACTGTCCGGCGGTAATGAGGATAATGCCTGCAGATAATGTTGCCAGGCCTCCAGTGTTTGCCGGTTCAGGCTCAACTCACCGGTAAACTGCGCCACACTCTGGTTGGTGTCATTGTCGAGGAACAACCACGGAAAGGTGCCCGGCAGCACCTTCATCGAGCTCTCAATACGAATATCGACAAAATCGTAATGTTGCCCGGCGATAACAAAACCGAGCACAACATGATCACTATGCAGGGTAAACTGGCAGGAAAAACCACAACAGAGCTGAGGATGCGCGTCCGCTGTCTGCTTAAGAACCTTCTCAACCACATCTGCCCGGCGTATAGCCAGGTCAACATAACTCACCTGCCCTCCCTGGCGGACATACACCTGTGCCGGCTGGGCGGTATCCTGCAACAACCAGCCCTGAAACAGTATGCCAGCGTCAAGCTGGGACAGGCTTACAGCGCTGCCTGGCACCGGAAAGTCCAGGCACCAGCGATAAACACCCGGCGCAGATGCCCGCAAGTGCTTGGTTTGAATTACATAACTGGTCAATTTCTTATCACTCTGGCAGCGAAACACAATTGCTCTGCACCAGCACCTGACGCAGCGCGTCAAAAACCAGGGCGTGGCCTTTGTCATTAAGATGCACACCATCACCAGCATCAAATTCCGGGTTCAGCTGGTTATTTTTCTGCAATAAATCATACAACGGCACAACACAATCGGTCAGTTGTTGCTGCAACAACCGGTCAAACTCCAACAGCAACGCGGTACGCGCTGCGGAAATATTGCGCGGTTGCGCTGACATGACCACACTGGCCACACCGGCATCTGCCAGCACAGAGCGCAGGACGCGGATATTGCCAACACTCTCCTGTGCCGACCAGCCCAGCGCAGCATCATTACTGGGGTAGGAAATCAAGACCAAATCCGGCCGTTCGGCCAGTACCCGGCTTATATTGTACGCCTCATCTGGCTGCGGGCGCGACTCGTCAGGCTGACAGTACTCCGGTAACCCCTGATAGGTGGTGTATCCCCCCCGGGCAAGATTTACCGTAGTACCGCCATTACCTTGCTGCCAGGCAGCATACTGCCCGGCCCAGCTAAGTGCGCTCCGGCTGGCGCCGGCACCGGCCGCCGACGATGAACCCATAATTACAGTACGAAACGCCCGTGGTAATGCCTGCGGTAACGTTATAACCGTATACTGCGTTACACCGCAACGGTTCATGCCGTTAAACACCGGCACCGGCCCGGGTATACTGGTATCGGGCAGGCCGGTACTGTTATCCTGCCCACTCTCCAGACCACTATCCTGACCACCACAGCCGGATAAAAACCATAAAACACCTGCTGCAACTGCAGCTAAACCACGTCCTGACACCTTATTCTCTCTTATCTATCAACCGGCAACAGCTGTTGCCAGACTTGCAGCATTTGCTCAGGCGCATAGCGCTGCCATACCAAAGCAGCCCCGAACTGTTGCATTTGTTTTAACCGCTGCGGCTCACCTGACAGCAAGACCAGCTGTGCCAGTAATGCCTGCCAGTCGCCGACTTCAGCCATCAGGCAGCTTTCCTCCGGCAACCAGTCAGCCAGAGCACCATGACGATACGCCAGCACCAGCCGGGCTGTGGCCAGTGCCTCAAGCACAGTGCGGCCAAACGATTCTGCCACCTGTGACAAATTAACCACCGCATCCAGCTCTGCCAGAGCCTGCTCTGGCGTTGCTACGTAACCTTTGTATTGTATCAGGCCACTGTGCTGCTGCATAAGCTGCTGTAATAACCCGGTGTCAGGTCCGTACAAGCTGAAATCAATTGCCAACTGCCTGTTTGCGGCTGCCTGTGCCATGGCAAAAAAATCTGCCAGACCTTTTTTGGCGCTGTTGCTGCTAATCATCCCCACCTGCAAACGGGTACCAGCCGGCGGTGGCGGGCACTGTCGCAAAGTGGCAGACACGCTGTTGGGTAACAGCACGGTACGCTCGCTACAGGCAACATAGCGGGCAACTGCATCTGAGTTAGCGATAATAACATCTGCGTACTGGCGGGTATGCTGCGCCAACTCTGCCGCAGTTACCCCCAGGGTCTGACATAACTGAGTATCGGTATCGGCTACCTCGCGTACATGAACAACAGTGCGCAGCCCAAGTTGTCTGGCTGCGGCTAAAGGCTCGTGCAATACACTGGTATTCTGATATATCAGTGTTGGTTGCAACTGCTGCCACAATGCAACGAATGCCAGCTGGCTTGCCTGACAAGGCGCTTTATCGCCACGCCACCAACGGTAAGGCAATACCACCAGTTGCTGGCATAGTGATAACAGCTGTTGGATATATTCTGTATTCAGCGCACAAGGCAGTACCACGGTCAGGTTTAATTCCAACGCATTAAGCTGGTGTAATACATCAACAAAGCTACGCTCTGCGCCAAACAGCTGCTTACCGGCTGCATGTGCCACCAGCACCATATGTGTTTTAGCCGCATCAACGGCCTGCTGCTTAAGCCATACCGGACCGGTGGCAGGTTGCGGCTGCATTAGCCAGTGTTGCAATACCCGGCTCAGGGGCAGTTGGTGCTGCAAGGCGTAAGCAGACAGACTAAAACCAGGTAAAGGGTCGCGCCCCTCCAGTGCTCCATGGCTGACAAAATGCTTTAAAGGCTCAACACCTGCCGCTGCCACGTCAGGGTTTTGTGTCAGATACCAGCTCACATCGAATAGCTGACGCTGGCTTAATATTAAGCTTAAATTGTATGCCTTTGCTGCTTCGCTGCCTCGGCACATTAACGGCGGCACCGCAAAAGGCCTCTGCGTTAACCGGGCGGGCATATACAGATTATCTGCAGTTTTATGCCAGTTAACGGCTGCCTCGCGATAGTCAAAACGCAAACCGCAGAACTGGGTACGCAAATGTGTGGCTTTGGTCTGGGTAAGGCTGTTACTGTCAGCCAACCCAAAAGACAGCGGCACGCCGGGTTTAACATCAGCCACAGCTTGCCGGCCAAAGCGCTGCAAAATACGCAGCATATATTCCGTATCAGCACCGACACTCACACTGTCCCAAAAGCCCAAAGCCTTAGCCACGCTACGGCGGAACAGCAAAGATGAAGTATTACGATAAGTCCAGCCTTCTTCAACCCGCCAGTGGCCAAACTGCAATGCCTCTGTACATCTGACCCAATGTGAAATAGACGCCATAGCGTTGCGGTTGGCCTGTAACGCCGCTACCTGCAAAGCAATTTTTTCCGGGTGCGACCAGTCGTCACTATCATGCACCGTAATAAAACGGCCACGTGCGGCCGCCAATCCCACATTACGCACAGCATAAGCGCCCTGGTTTACCGTTTGGCGTATTAGCGTAATGCGGCTATCTTGCGCAGCAAACTGCTGCACAATGGCAGTAGAGTTATCGCTTGATGCATCATCAACCACAATAATTTGTAACCTGCGCCAGCTTTGCTGTTGCAGGCTGCTAAGCGCATAAGCAATGGTGCCGGCCGCGTTGTAACACGGCACAATAACACTAACCAACGGTTGAAAAAATCGGCTGAAGGAGCCAGGCAGCGCTGCAGCTTTTAGTGTGCTTAACCTGGCACCGCTGTCTGCTGCCAGCCCGGCTAAACCCTGCTGCCGGAAAAGCTCACTAAGGGCCAGCAGCTTTTCGCGGCCCTGCTGTAACATCGACGCAGCCAACGCCTTATCAACAGTATGCGGCCAGTCTGACCGCTGCAGCAAAGCTGCAGCAACTGCAGGTTTGCCACAGTTTATTGCCGCTGAAAATGCCAGTAAAAACGGGCCTTGATGCGCCAATATCGCCAGTGCCACCATGTCATCCAGCATAATGTTTATCAATGGATACACATCTTGCCAGCAATCAAAGCTACCATACCATCGTGCCAATACCCAGGCTGCCAGCGCACTATGTAACGGCTGCTGCGCCGCCAACAATGCCTGTAAAGCAGCTAAGTCAGCATGGGGGTCGTCGGCTTGCCATAACGAAAGGTCTAACCGCAGCGCCGGCAAATCACACGGCCAACGGTTTTCAAACCGGCCATGGTTAAGATAGTGCTGCAGCGGATCAACCCCAGCCGCCGCTACGTCAGGGTATTGGGTTAGGTACCAGTCAGTGTCAAATAAATGCATAGTTAAAGACTAATTGATTTGGTGAACTTAACACCAAGGGGATCACTTACGTACACCGTCATAGTTAACTTCCCAGTAAATGCATCAGGCACATCTAAGACACGATATGGCTCAGGCGTATACCAGTTGACAAACTTATTGCCATTATTGTCAGTTAATTGAAACGCATAAGTTAAGCCAAAATCATTAATGTCGGTTAAAACAACTGCCGCAATGCGTTGCTCATTTTTACAACACGCTAATTCTATTTTGGGCGTTACCTTGTCTACGTTGAAAGCACAAAACTTCGTATCCAAGGTGTTGTGTTCTTGGTCCAAATAATCTGCTATGTCTGTCAAAGGTTGCTGCAAAACCATCTGCTGCAACACCGAATAAATAACGTCTGCTTCGGGCGTAGCATGTCCTTCGCCCCAAAGGCCAAACCATAATGTCGTTTGCTTAGTAGCTGACGTAAAAACACGGTCTGATTGCCTAAGCCATTCCCCATGTGACATAAAGGGGCCAGCATGGTTTAGTACATGCTGATCACTACTATTTTGAATATACAGAATCTGTTTATTCTCAGAATAAACCGCCTGAGTTAAATCATATGTAATACCCACTTTATTAAGCACCGACCTAAAAAAAACATTGTTCATTTTAGCATCAGCAGTAAGCGTACTAAAGAAAGCCTGTGGAAAGGCGCTTTTCAAATAGCGTTCTACTAAAGACGGTGCATATTCGCTAATGGACGTCTGTGGATTCCAGATAAAAGCAGACGCTTGCGCTTTAATGAGCGACAATACATTTAGCGTAGCAAAGCCACCACCCGAGCCACCAAACACAACTAATCTGGCGTTATAATGCTCAGCAACCCAATCCACTATGGCAGCAATATCCTCGATAAGTTGCGGATAATCTTCAAAGCCAGCATACCACCCTAGCGACAAGGTTTTATCTCGAGTAATGGCGGGATCAGCAAAGGCTAATACCGGTAGCTCAAGTCGTTTTGCCATGCCTGAACCAGAAAAAAATGGTGCGGTGTATTTTTGTCTGCCTGCAATGGCCCCGTTAAAACTGACCAGTAAAACAGGGGCTTCGTTCTGCGTTGTTTGTAAACGTGACAAACCAGATGCCAATACATCAAGCACTAAACCACTTTGGCTTTTTAACCTGAATATCCCATCTTGCCCTGCCGATAATACACTTGGGTTATCCAACGTCCCTTCAATGACAGGTAATTTCCAGCGGCTATAATCTGGCAAATCTGCAATAACCTCATCGAGCAGAATATCTTTTGAGATTTTCGATGTAATAGCGCCGCTAGACGGTTGCATAAAAGCTTGAATACAATACAGTGCCGGCTCAGCAGTTACATCGTACTGAAATGTTTTGCTGTTTGAGTACCACTGAACATGAACTCGCTGCTTGTTCCTGTAAACATAATAAGCAAACTCTGTATCAGCACTAGCGGTGTCATCGCTAAGTATCACCTTTGCAATTATTTTACCGTCACGTAGTGCTACTTCCACATTACTTATCACTGCTCGCCAACCTTGCTGTAAGCGCTTAACGCTTTAAGAGTATGAAGATAGAAATCTGTTATGAAGTGAAAGGGCGCAATACCCCATTTATGCTGGTTGTCAGCAATCATAAGGGATTGATCATAGGTAATAAATTCCACATCTGGGTAGTGCTGTGCAACATAAGCATACAGCTTTTCCAGATAGGCGTTATTTCTATCAATTTCGTCAACAGCAAACGGACTATGCCAGGATGAATCCTCCAAGCAGGTGCCGACATAGCCGGTAAAATAGACTTTATTAATAACGACTTTTGCTGCCGCCTCTTTATCAGCCAACACCTGCATCAGCTGGTCAAAACCACGCTGCCATAATGCAAGCTTCTGTGGACTAAAGCGGTTAATCTCATCAAACGTTACGCAGTCTGTTTTGGCATTAATAAATTCTGCACTTAGCGTTAAACGCGCACCGGTATCAAACTGAGCGATGCCAAACCGCTCATCAATAAAGTCGATAAGAAACACATCGAAGTTCTCATCTTTTACCAATTTAAATAATGACTTATCCATATCAATAGTCATCATTTCGCGTTGAAAAGGTGACGGTAATTTGCTTACCACCTGCGTCAATACCAAAGGGGTCGAATCTTGAGCCGCCAGACTGCTGCGCGCGACATATTTTACGATATCAAAACCTTCGCTTTGAAACTCAAACGCATCCCGACTTACGCAGCTACCAAATATAAACAAACTTAACAAACCATTACCTCAAAAAAGCCATTATTCCAAATCCTGCCAGGTTTGGTTTTGCAATATGAAAACACCTATTGGCAACTAAACTTCATCAAATAACTGCCTTACCTGGGCAACAAACTGGCCGGCAGAATAATGCTTATTAATATAACTAACGCCTTGTTGATGCAGCTCTTTGTAAGCAACTTCGTTATGCGTTAACTGCCAAATCCGTTCAATCAATGCCTCGCGGTTTGGGCTTATCATTGGTTGCGGGTACACATACTCACAGCCGGTCCAGTGCTTTACTAACCCGACCGCACCAGCGGCATAGGCATCGGCTACAGCCAGGTGGAAGCTTTCAAACCCCGGTAACTCACGCACAGACTCGCTAACCGACAGCACAAAACCTACCTGATGCTCTGCCAGCGCTTGCTTAATATCAGCAAAACCAACGTGCTCAACCGCGCCGTCAAGCTGGAGCTCAGCTATTAGTTGCTCACAATAGGTAAAATACTCCAGCTCGTCAGCATGGTTGGCCAGCCAGGGCAAATCTGCCGGCGCTTTGCCAAACAATTTTAGCCGGTAGCGCGCGTCTTTTTGTCGCAGCGCGGCAAGGGTGTGCAACGCTTCTGCCAGGCCTTTTTTAGCCGGTACATAGCCTATCATCGCCAGGGTATAACGGCTGTCGTGGTAACACGTTTTCTGGTAGCCTTCTGCGTCCACAAAGTTGGGCAGCAACCTGACTTTGTGCCGGGCAATGCTCTTAAAACGCTCCATCAACCGTTCAAAAAACAGCACAGATACACTGGTTAGTGCATCTACACCAGCCAGGGTTAACTGCTCACCAAACTCCCGGCTCAGCTCAAACCGGTGTAACCTGATCACCAGTTTTTGCTGCGCATTTTTGTGCTTGCTGTACCACACCGCATTACCCAGCAGCCATTCACACCAGATATAATCAGCCTGAGCCAGTTTTTCCAGGCTGGCCTTTTCATCATGGCTGTCATGCCCGCGCCACTCGTCCAGGCTAATGACAAAATACCGGGCCAGTGCTGGCAGTACCGGCTGAATAAACTTTAAGTCATAACCGGCGACCAGCAACCGCGGTTTGCCCAGCTGGCTAAACCCGTCGTAGTCACGCGCCAGCAGACATTGCAGTAACTCGCGGTTGCGGGGAATATAATTGAAACTGCTAATCAGCGGCCAGTTTTCGGCAATAAACTCCGCAAACTGCAAAAACAGTGTCTGATCAATATCGTAACGGTTGCGAAACACCAGGCTGGCCAGCACGGCCTGCAGGCCTTTTTGCAGGCGCAGCGCAAAGTAATCGACCCCCGCGCCGGCAAGCTTTTGCTGTACCGCACGCCATACCTTAAGATGGTTTGCCAGTTCTCTGGCACCGTACGACTGCGTACTGGACGCCACAAAAGACCGGCGCTGGTTGTAAATATACGTCTGGTGCTCAATATACTCGACCTGACGGGCCACACTTAATACGCTGGCCAGAAAGTAGCTGTCTTCGCCCATGCGGATATCGGTAGGCCAGCTAAGCTGGTGCTGCAGCAGCACACTGCGCTTGATCAGGCTGCACGGAATGGTGCTCTGCTGCGCAATAATCTTACTGATGCGCTCCTGGCGGCTCAGGCCACTGTGCCAGCCACTGATACGGTTCATCGCTAATTGCTCCCGCCCGGTGTCGGCGATCAGAAAGCCCCGTACTATACAGGCATCCGTCTTCAGGGCATGCTGGTAATGCAATGACAGGGTGTCCGGAAAAATTTCATCATCACTGTCCAGAAAAAACACATAGTCGCCCTTTGCTTCAGCCAGCCCCCTGTTACGCGGTGCCGATGGCGAACCGGAATTTTGAGCCAGCTGCAACACCCGCCAGTTCGGCTGATGCGTTGCCTGTTGCGTTAACAGTGCCAGTGTGTTGTCGCCGGAGCAGTCATCAACAAAAATAACTTCATATTGCTGTTTATCAAATGCTATGGCCAAGAGAGAGCTCAGGCAGCGCTCAATTTTTCCCACCGCGTTATAACACGGCACTATTACCGATATCTGCATACTTAATCCTTACAGCCTGAATACCGCAACCTGGCGTTGCAGCAGCAAGGCTTGCAGCCACGGCTGCCACTGCTCGCTGCGCATCAGCAGTGCATTGTCGGCGCTTACCCTGTCCTGCTGTAACGGCGGCGCATCGCCTGCGGGGGTAGCAAAGTGCTCAGTCAGATAAACCAGGTGGTGCGCCGCCAGCTGTAACCAGTTACTGTCAGGTAACTGCGACACTCTGGCTACCAGTACCTGGCTGGTGCTAACCGGCATATAGCGGCCCTGCAGCGCGTAATGACGGGCAAAATGCACGGCAGACACGCTGATACCAAAACGGTTAAAACGCTGATACAGCGCCCCAAGCGTATCCGGCGCAAAAGCTTCGCTGCACAGCAGCAGCAGCCGGCTAGCCGCCTCCCGGCCAAATTGCTGCTCAAACCGGCTCACGGCCAAAGACGCTTCATCCTCATTATCTATCAGTACACACCAGGTTAAGCTGTTGTCCGGCGCTGCCGTTTTAAAACCAATACAGTCAAGCATGTAACGCCAGCGCTGCGTATAGGTGTGTTCAGCCAGCACTTTATGCAGCGCTTGCTGACGCATGTGGTTAATACCGGCGCTATCCAGGCTGCCAAGCCGCTGCGGGTCACGGTCAGCAAAAACCACTAAATCGCCAAACATCTGCTCTACACCACGCGAGTAATTTGACACCACCAGCGTGTTAGACGACATCAGCTCAAACACCCGCCGCGCGAACAT
>CAZEGA010000002.1:0-6727 GCA_964511675.1 uncultured Rheinheimera sp. | reverse complement strand
CGAACATAGTAGCTGAACCGGTTACTGTATTAAAATTCAGGCCCAAATGGGACGACTTATACACCTCTGGCATCTGCTGATGCGGTTTGCCGGGTTTCACATACGGCAGATACTTTTCCGGCCATTTATGCAGCGGATCACTGTCACCATAATAGCGGTCATAAATTTCCGGCTCGTAGCCCTGGCTTATCAGGTTATCCAGCACCTGTTCCATCACTTGCGAGCGCTCAATGTGGTTGGCATACCAACTGCCGGCAAATACCACTTTATTACTGCGATCTGCTGCTGCCAAAGGGTTAAACAAACGCGGGTTAGTGGCAAAAGGCAGGGCAAAAGCCTGTTTTACACCGTAATCTGCCTTGTAACGCTCTACGCATTCTGCTGCCGAGGTAAACACATAATCAAACAGCACCGCTGTTTTCACAAAATCGTGTTTACGGTCAGTGTAATGGGTCGGGTCTTCCTTGTTCCAGAATAAGGTCGGGATCTTATGCTGTTTGCAATACGCCAGTATCTCCAGCAACACCTGCCGGTTCTCATGTTTAAAGTTCTCACTGGCATATACCTTGCCCTTCCAGGGCCGTGCAACAGGGTCGGTGCCCGCCCAGGCCGACTCACAGAAGAACAGTTCAGGTTGTTGCTGCGTAAATACCTCGCGCCAGTTGTCAGGTGTAAAGGTCAGGGCCGCAAACTCATCGCGAAAACTGTTATAGGTAAATTCATCGGCCAGCAGCGCAACCTTTAACTGATGTGCAGTTTTTAACTGTGTTAAGCCAGGCTGAACCTGCGGCGCCGGCGGCGCTTTGCCAGCCAGCCACACGGGGACTATGGCATTGCGCAGCCATACCTGCCTGCCCTGCCAGGGGCGCAGTGTCAGGCGCAGCAACACCGCCTGCGCCGGTAGCGGCAACACAAAAACATCGTCCTGCTGTGATGACGACGCAACATACCGGTACCATTTACCAAACTGGGCAGAAAACCGCAGCGGCCCCAGGTGCGTCAGCTGCAATACCTTACCCCTGGCATCCAGCAGCTCGGCCAGCAATAAACCACAGGCTTTATCATCAGGGCTGTGCAACCGTATTGCCAGTTGCAGTTGTGGTACTTTATGAAATAGCGGCACGTCCAGACATACCGGCTGCTGGTCGGTCAGCGCCAGCATGGCGTCAACCGGCGATAACTGGTTAATCAGTAAATAGTTATTCGGTTTACGGCCTTCCGTGCGGCCATGCTGTAAATAATGCACAAAAGGATTGGCACCGCTTCTGGCCACATCCGGGTTTGCATCCAGATAATACTGGCTGTCAAACCAGGCTACCGGCTGACGGCCTTCCTTAGCACCAAATTGCAAATAATGCATAGCAGGCTGTTGTTGCCAGCGGCCATCAGCTGCCACATCCGGGTAACGACACAAATACCAATTCGCGTCAAAGCCTCCAAGCTTCTGCATCAGGACGGTAACAGGGTGAGGCGGCGGCAAACGTAAAGCGGGCTTTCCCAATAACTTACGAATAAATTTACGTGACATCTTAAGCACTACCATGATACGTCTGGGTCCGCCTTTGTATTTATTTCAGCTGGTTGTAATTGTTTAACCAAAATTGAACTGATTTTATCCAGCGCATAATGCTGCCGGACCCAGGCTGTCAGGCTGCCTGGTGCATGGCCTTTTCCTGCCGCCATGTTCTGTATTGCATAACAGGCTTGTGCAACATCGTCTACACACCAGTCAGGTGGATACAAGGTTGCAGCGCCGGACCAATTAAACACGACGGGCTGACAGCCACAGGCTGCCCCTTCGGCAACACTGTAGTGAAAACTCTCAAAGTCGCTGGTCGATAACACAACATCAATTTGTTGATACCACTGTGGCATATCATCACCTTGCTCATCAAAGTATACTGCACCTTGTAATAACGGGTCGTTTGCAATGCGCTCAAACTGTTTATCATACCAGGCAACTTCATCCGGCCGGTGCGCCACCATCCAGCTGTAATCAGCCGGTAGCTTACCTTTTACTCTCAGCACATAAGCTGTGTCGGCCTTTCTCAGCGTTGCCAGAATATCCAGCACCAAATCAAATCGTTTCATCTGCGGAACTATTCCGACCACGCCCAGCACCTTATTAAACCCTGACTTGCGGCCTGCAACGTTAAAGCGGTTAACATCAACTGCATTGTGTAACACCGACAAACGTTGTACCGCATCTGGTCTCAGTGCCACCGCTTGCTGGCGTATATGTTCCGCCACTACAAAAATTTGCTCAAACTGAGCCAGTTTCTGCTGGGTAAATAATGCTGTTTTCAACTCCTGCGAGTGCAGGCGGCCAAACAAACGCTGTGACGGCAGTTTATGTCTGGCATACCACAGCGCATTGCCAAGCAGCCACTCACAAAATATTACGTCAGCCTGCTTTAACAGCTGCATACTGCGTGTTGCATCATGCTGCTGATGCCCGCTCCATTGATCAATTAATAATGTAAAGCCAGCTTGCTCCAAGGCGGGATAAAACGGCACGATAAACTTCAAATCATGGCCGGCAATCAGTAATGTTTGTTGGCGTTTCGCTGCCGGTACAGGCTTGACTAAGGGTTTTCGCAATAACAGACAAGTGGCCTGTTTACTTGCAACAGCAAGGTGTAGCAGCAAAGTGTGCTCATCACGGTGCTGTAGTAACCTTGCCTCGGTTTTAAATGCACTGAGGCTGAAATCAGGCTTACCAGACAATGTCGTCAGCCCTGGCCAGCTATCGGCTGCAGGCTCAGGATCACGACAAAACGTAACCGCCTGATAGGGTGAATACAAGGTGGTCAATTGCAAATCAAGCACATCATTACTATCAGCCTGGCACAACACATCAGCAGTTCGCGCCTGCACAATCAAAATGTCGGTCTGCGCCGGCTCAGCTGACAACTCCGTCACAATACCATGGCGCTGCAGTATCTGCTTGGCCTCTGCCTGCCACTGCACCGCCAGCACCCTTTGCGGCAGCACACTTTGTTTCAGCACCGCACGCGCGGCGTCTTCGGTCATGTGTTGTACTAATAACCACACCGGTAAAAGCTTTGGTGCAGCAACATTCAGCCCTGCCGTTCGCAACATCAGACATAAACGATGCTTTGCGGTATGCGCAGTGTAAACCTGCCGCAGGGCATCCAAACCAGCCAACCAGCGTTCACAGTGCACATTTAAGCGTTGCAAACACTGCTTCGCCTGCCTGGCATCATCAGCAAAATACACGCCCTTACCAATATAATCCCGCATTGCCGGGGCACTTGCACTGAGTATAGGTGTGCCACAGGCCGCAATTTCCATTACCCGGCGTGAGAACATCGTAGGCGAATCGACCACTGAATTAACGTTAATGTGTACAGGGTGCGCTTTATACAACTGCACCATTTGGGGGTAACTTACGCCCCCCTGAACATAACCTGACAAACTATCCGGAAAACGATAAGGTGAATCGGGATTATTATGTTGACGGTTATATATGCTAAGCCCCTGCTCTGCAGCGGCCTGCAATAAGGGTAATAAGGCTGCAGTACGCTTAGCATAGCGCTCGCCATAATAGCTGCCCCCGTACGCCACGGAGTCTTGCCAGTTTACCTTGGCTGGCAGCGGATTATGTAATGTTGGTGCAGCAAAAAACGCCATACTGCTAACCGTTTTTATGACACTGTCCGGCAACGCCAGGTAGCGCTCCAGGCTGTTGGCATCAGAACTGAATACATGGTCAAACAACGCCGCGTTGGCGGCAAAACGGTCAAAATGCACCGGGTCTTCTTTATTCCAGAACAACGAAGGGATCTTATGTTGGCGGCAATAGCTTAATAACTGATGCAGCACTGCACTGTTTGCTGCATCATAATGCCCGACCATTTTATACCACTGCCCCTGGTTACCATTCCAGGCAGACTCTACCAGCAAAGCCTCCACAGTTGCTGCCTCAAGTTGCTGACGCCAGTGTTGCGGTGTCAGCACCAGCAGTTCGGCAGCGTCCGCCAGTGCAGACAAACTAAACTCATCAGCAATAACAGCAATTTTAGGCTTGCTCGTATGCTCTGGTAACTGGCGAAGCTGAGCCAGGCTATTGGGCTCTGTCAGCTGTTGTATTGTTTTACTGTAACGCTCAGTCACCACCTGCCAGGAACGTTGCTCTGTGATCCAATTTGCTGCCGCAGCTCCCAGTTCAGCCCTCAACCCGGCGTCAGTTAAGCCGATTTTTAACGCACTTGCCAGCGAGCGGGCATCATCATGCCGGCACATCAGTGCCCGCTGGTGCAACCTCACATCCGTCTCGGCGTCGAGTTGGCGCTGGCAGGTACCGGCAAAAGCATAATGTGGCGACACATCAGACAGCACCAAGGTTTTTGCCATGGCCATGGCCTCAAGCGGTTTAAGTGCCGATACCACGTCAGTCACTGCACATTTGCGACGCGCAACCGGCATTACGTCCATGCAACTAATGTACTGCGCAACATCGGCAAAGGCCACCCGGCCGGCAAAACGACAATAGGAGCTGATGTTCAGTTGCCCGGCCTGACGCTGTACTTGTTCAAGCACGGCACCATCGCCTAATAAGACAAATACAAAATCCAAACCCTGCCGTGCCAGGATCGCCAGCGCCTCCATCAGCACATCCAGCCCTTCATAGCCAACGGCACTACCGGCATAGCCAATAACCAGCACATCATCGGCGATATCAAGCTGCTTGCGAACCGCTATTTCGGCAGTTTTCGGGTAAAACACATCACAATCAACAGCATTGGGGGCCAATGCGATGGGGGTATCAATACCGGCCTGTTGCAACGTATTCTGCAGTTCATCTGTCAGGGTAAGCACTTGATCTGCTTCTGCTGCTACCAACAGCTCCAACTGATGTTCCAGCTGAAAGTTCTCCGAACCTGCCCAATCAGGGCGTAACGCCCCCTTGGTCAAATGCCACAGACCGCGTAATTCATAGACAAAAGGAATCCCCAAACGCCGCGCTGCAATCAATGCAGGCAAAGCCGTAACATGGTTTGCAGCGGCAATAATCAGGCTGGCACGGTGATGCTGCGCTTCGCGACAAAAATGATCTGCTGCCACAGCGATATAACGATCCAGCCCCATCTGCTCTATATGGCTACCGTTATAGGCGATATAACCTACACCATCTATCACTTGCTTATAATACGATGTAGATGCCATAACATCCTGCGTATCCCATGGGAACCCAGGCCTGGTAGCAACCTGTACCTGCCAGCCAGCGGCGCCAAGCCCCCTGGCAATACCATGGGATCGTGTCGCATAACCGTTGCTTAGGTAAGGCAGAGACTGATGCAAACAATACAGCAGGGCTTTTTTACGCGGCAGATAAACCGGATCTGGCTGTCGCGGTGGGATGACGATACCTTGCTTAAGCTGATACAAACCACGCACTTGCTGCCCCAGGTTGTGTTGCTCAGGAGTACAAGGCAGTACCAGTAAGCGCTCCAGCCTGGAACGGGCAAAGGTAATATCACCTTTGTTGTAAAAATAGTGATTAATATAGTTCCACTGCGCCTGCAGCAATGCCTGACGGTTGTCCTGGTACAATCGCAATTGTTTCAGATGCACCTTTGCAGGGGCAGTCAAATAAAACCCGCGCACAGCGATAGCGACCGCATTACAGGTGTCAGGTAACACCCATGAAGCAACTTGCTTATCCTTGCCCTGGCTATCAGCTAAATACACAAAATGACAGCCAAACATCTCAGACCAGGCAAGTCCGGCACAAGGTGCCGTTAACTGCTGCGCCTGGCTATTAAGCAACTTTACCAGCAATACCGCTTTGCGGCTTTTCTCCTGGCCGGTAGTCTCGTATTGAACAGCGCCATGCACCGTTAATGTGCTGTATGGTGCCGCCTTAACCAGCTGCCAGTGCAGGGTGTCATCAACATTGTAGCCGGTGTCCGCATCACACGGCTCAGGCATTAAAGATATCGCCTGCTGCTGACTGCTTTGCAGTACCTGGTTTAGCTTTAACTGCTGGGGATTCAGCCGGCTTTGAATATTAGCCGGGCCCAGCAAACACGCCAGGCCGGGCGCCAGCGTTTTGTCAGTCAACGGCCATGCCAGCGCCTGTGACAGCTCAGGTATCGCCTTGTTACACAATACCAGCTGACAAGCAGATAACAGCTCTGACGACAGCAGTGGCATAGCCTCTTGCTGGTAAAGCCGTATATCTGCCAGCAAAGGTAATTTTAACGCCTGTGCCGCCGCAATTGCCGCTGCCAGTAAGTATTCTGGTGCTAAAGCCACCACAAATGCCGGTTTATACAACCTCAGGCTTTGCCCAAGAGCGGTTTGCGTATCCGGCTCAGCCTCTGGTGTTAACCCCAGCTGTAGATAATAAATTGCATCCTGCACCAGGTCGGGTTGCCCAGCGGCAGCAGAACCAAAGCAATCAAACACCAGCACATCCAGCCCGGCACTGTGCCACTGACATGCAGCAGCATGCACATAGGCAGCATACTGCTCTGCACAGGGCGCACTCAACCTGGAATGATTAGCCAATATGACTATCCGCTGTTTAATGGCCAGCAATGGCTGCTCTGCTGTAGTTATCATTAGTTTTGGCCCTTAACGCAACAACCCGACTGCATCAACCACAGCACCATGTTCAGCAAGTTCAGCGGTGATAGCAGCAAATGGGCTGTGCCGCACCAGTACACAGATAACATCGGCTGATAACGCCGTTTGGGTA
>CAZEGA010000001.1:0-50717 GCA_964511675.1 uncultured Rheinheimera sp. | reverse complement strand
GGGTGGCGTCAGTATTCACGGCACTGAACGCCACCCTGATGCTGGCACAGGCAGCGGCCGCCGCCGGGGTAAAACGTTTTGTGTTTATCAGCAGTATTAAAGTTAACGGCGAGTACAGCTTGCCGGGGCAGCCTTTTACGGCCGCAGATCCGGTCGCGCCAACGGACCCCTATGCCCGGTCAAAATGGCTGGCCGAGCAGGGCTTGTTGCAGCTGGCCGGGCAATCGGCAATGGAGATTGTCATTATCAGGCCGCCGCTGGTATACGGGCCGGGTGTTAAAGCTAATTTTCGCGCCCTGTTAACGGCAGTGCGCCGGGGCATGCCGCTGCCGTTTGGCAGTATAAACAACAAGCGCAGCCTGGTTTCTGTGACAAACCTGCTGAGTCTTATTACCTGTTGTTTAACCCATCCGGCCGCTGCCGGACAGGTGTTTCTGGTCAGCGACGGGGTTGACTTGTCCAGCGCCGAACTGGTCAGGCTGATAGCGAAGGTACAGCAGCTACCTGCCAGGGTATGGCCTGTGCCGCCGTGGCTGATGCAAACGGTGGCGGGTCTGTTGGGTAAGGCCGAACAATACCGCCGGGTTGCCGGTAATTTACAACTGGATATCAGTACCACCTGCAGCCTGCTGCAGTGGCAGCCGTTACAGACACCGGAGCAGGCATTGCTGCAGGTGTTGAAAAATACAGCATCTGGCAGCTGCAGATGAAAGGGTGTTTGGTAAAGTAGTTTACTGATGTTACATTAATAACAATTTATTCAGGACGATTTACGCGATGAAGAGTTTTTTATACATTGCCATCCCTCTTATAGTGTTGCTGGCCGGTTGTAGCCAGACGCCGCTACCTGAGCGCACTATAGCGCCGCAGGATATTATCGGTTATCACGCCCTGCTGCAGTTAAATGGCTTGTCGCCCGGGCAGGCGGCCAGGTTATCTGCTTCACCCTGGGGTGACAATGTAGACGTGATCCTGCTGCAAAAATACCGTTCTGCCACCGGTTTCGACTGTATGCGGCTACAACTGGCGGGCCGGACTGCCCTGGCTTGCCAGACGGCAGACAATCTCTGGGTAGCAGGGCAGGCCTTTACCAGGTAGGCAGGCGCGGCAATATACTGGCAGAATTACAGTTTTCAGGAATGGCATAACTATGTGTGCAACAACGATGTATGCAACAAAAATTTCAGCTCGTGGGCCTCGTGGGCGTAGCGTAACAACTTTTTTCAGCCTTATCGTAACGGCGCTACTGAGTTACCCGCTGCTGGCGCAAAACTTTGCTGAGCTGCCAGCCCGCCAGCGCGCAGAATTAATGCGCGACAGCCAGGTGCAGCAATTACTGAACGATAACCGCAGCACAACGCCGGTACTGGCAGAGCAACAGCAGAACATCAACTGGCAAACCGGCCAGTATGGTCCGGCACTGAGTGCCCAGTCCAGACAGGCAGGACAGGTGCTGCCTTTTGCCGCAGAACTGTTTAATGGCGGGTTTCGCGGCCTGCGTTCTGACGGCCTGAACCCTGATTACAAAGTATTACCGGGTGATCAGATCACGTTGCGGATCTGGGGCGCTATTGAAGTTGATCGTATTTTGCCGGTTGATGCCCAGGGCAATATTTTTATTCCGTCAGTTGGCCCGGTGCAGGTTATGGGCACTAGCCACCAGCAGCTTGACGCCCTGGTGCGTACCGCAGTACGCCGGGTATACCCGGAAAATGTGCAGGTTTATACCAATTTGCAAGGGGTGCAACCTGTAGCTGTCTATGTTACCGGTTATGTCACCCAGCCAGGCCGCTATGCCGGTGTGCCGTCAGATTCAGCCTTGTTTTTTCTTGACCAGGCCGGCGGTATTGATAACCAGCTGGGCAGTTACCGCCAGATCAAACTGATCCGTGATGGCGAAACGCTGCAAACACTGGATTTATATCAGTTTGTATTGCAAGGGCAACTGGCGCACCCGCAGTTTGAAAATGGTGACACCTTACTGGTTGAGCCCCGTGGCGAGGTGGTGCAGGTTAGCGGTGATGTGGCGCGCTCATACCAGTATGAGCTTACCGCCGCAGAGCAGGTAACCCAGTTACTGGCGCGGGTACAGTTAAAGCCGGGGGTTACCCATGTCTTACATCGGGGGATTAATGCCACTGCACCGTACTCGGATTATTTGCCGCTGGAGCATTTCGCCAACATAATGCTGGCTAACGGTGACGAGCTGGTATTCAGTGTTGATCAACAGGCCAGTCATATCGTAGTGCAGATAGAAGGCAGCTTTCTCGGGCAATCACGGTTTGTTGTGCCGCGTCATGCCAGCTTGCAGCAGGTGCTGCACAATATTGCTGTCGATCCGGCCATTGCCGATATTGCGAACATCTCGTTGCGCCGGGTCAGTATAGCCGAACGTCAGCGTGCCTCGTTACTGGAAGCCCTGCGCCGGCTTGAAACCACTTATCTGGGGGCGCCGTCTGCAACCGTAGAAGAGTCTGCTATCCGGGTACGCGAAGCCGAGCTGATCAGTCAGTTTGTGCAAAAGGCCCGCCAGGTGCAACCTGTAGGGCGCCTGGTGGTTGCCGATGCCGGCGGTATCGCTGATATCCGGCTGCAGGATGGCGATATTATTACTATACCCGAGCTCAGTGATGCGGTATTGGTCAGCGGAGAGGTATTTGTGCCGCAGTCGGTGGTATTCAGTGCCGGCAAATCACTGCATGATTATATCGCCGCCGCCGGCGGTTACAGCCAGCATGCCGATAAGAGCCGGATCCTGATTGTCAGGCCAAACGGTGAAATCCGCCTGGCAGATGATGTCAGTGTCCGCTCAGGTGATGAAATACTGGTGCTGCCAAAAGTCAGCAGCAAAAATCTGGAGCTGGCGTCATCGATCAGCCAAATTCTGTACCAGATTGCTGTCGCCACCAAAGTGGCACTGGACCTGTAAGCCTGATGCAAATACAAGCCAACCGCAGCTCATGGCAAGTGACACTGGATGTGTGGCGGGCCATGTTTTTGCGCGAAATAGTGTCGCGTATTTCGTCTGATCGGTTGGGTTGGGTCTGGCTGCTGCTGGAGCCTATTTTGCATATAGTGCTCTTTGTCGCGATCCGTCAGTTGATGGGGCGGATACGTGTTATTCCGGGGGCAGAGTTTGTGCCCTGGTTTATTGTCGGCATGATGGGGTTCTTCCTGTTCCGCCAGGCCATTACCCGTTCTATGGGCGCTATTAATGGCAATAAAGCCCTGTTTGCCTATCGCCAGGTACAACCGCTGGACGCGGTATTGGTGCGCTGTTTTATTGAAGGTCTGCTGAAAACGCTGGTGTTGCTGCTTATCGTGGCCGGCGCCACTGTACTTGAATACCATATACTGCCGCACAATGTGCTTGGGGTTATTGCGATATGGGGCTTTATCTGGCTGCTGGGGACCGGCGCCGGTATAGTCCTGTCAGTGTTAAATACCATTTTGCCGGAAACAGAAAAAGTCGTCGGTCTGATTATGCTGCCGCTGTATTTTTTATCCGGTGTGATGATCCCGCTGCAGTTTTTACCGCATGCCTTGCACCCCTACCTGCTGCTTAACCCGGTAGTCCACGGTATAGAGTCACTGCGTTATCAGTTTTTTGAGCATTACCATTCCATTGCCGGTATTGATTTAATCTATATGGGCTACTGGGTTCTGGGCTGCTTGTTTCTGGGGCTGATGCTGCATCTGCATTACCGAATCAGGTTAATTGCCAAATGATCGAAGTTGCCAACCTATATAAGCGTTACCACGGCCTGCACGGCGGCGACTGGGTGTTGCAGGATGTCAGCTTTAGCATACCCGCGGCCACCAGTGTCGGGGTACTGGGGCGTAACGGTGCGGGTAAATCCACACTGCTGCGCATGCTGGCCGGCATGGACAGCCCGGACAAAGGCGAAATTCAGCGTAACTGCCGGGTATCATGGCCCATTGGCCTGGGCGGTGGCTTTCAGAGCAATATGACCGGGCGGCAAAACGTGAAGTTTGTCGCCAGGGTGAACGGCGGCGAAGCCGATATGGCCCGTATTATTGATTTTGTGCAGGATTTTGCTGAAATTGGCCGGGCGTTTGAGCAGCCATTGGCAACCTATTCCAGTGGTATGAAAAGCCGGCTGGCATTTGGCTTGTCACTGGCATTTGATTTTGATGTTTACCTGTCTGACGAGGCCACCAGTGTCGGGGATGCCGCATTCAGGGATAAAGCAACAGAGGCGTTTCGCGCCAGAATGGGTAAAAGCAGCATTGTTATGGTGTCGCACAGCACCGGCATATTGCAGGATTTATGTCAGGCCGGCTTGTGGTTGCATCAAGGCCGTGCTTACTGGTTTGACGCTTTAGACGAGGCGATCACGGCGTATCACAAGAGTATTGGTAAATGAAACAAAAACTAAAAGCAAAAGCACATTGGGTCGTCGCTACTGCAGCTTGTGCTGCTGCCTTGTTTTACTGGGGCGTTCTGGCGACAGATCGCTATGTATCCGAGGCGAATATCGTGCTGGAATCACCGGAACTGGCACCCAGTTCATTTAATTTTACCTCGCTGCTTTCCGGCACCAGCGGTTCGGCCGACCTGCTGTTGCTAAAGGATCATCTGTTGTCTGTGGATATGCTGAAAAAACTCGACGCCAGCCTGCAGCTGCGCGAGCACTACAGCCAGAGTGATATAGACTGGCTGAGCCGGCTGGATGCCGACGATGCCATAGAGCATTTTCATCAGTATTATAAAAAGCGCATTAGCGTGGTGTTTGACGATTATGCCGGTTTATTACGTATTCGTGTGGCGGCTTATTCACCACAAAAGGCAAAAGCCATTGCTGATGCGCTGCTGCAGGAAGGTGAAGCCCATATGAACGATATGGGACGACGTCTGGCAGAAGAGCAGGTGCGTTTTATTGAAGGCCAGGTCGACATTCTGAATCAACGCCTGCTCAGTGCCCGCGAAGAACTGCTGGCGTACCAGAACCAGCATGGTTTGGTCTCGCCCACCGCCGCAGTAGAAAGCATTGCTGCGATAGTTGCCCGGCTGGAGGCGCAGCTGGCGCTGACCGAAGCACAGCGTACAGCGGCGCTCAGTTACCAGAGTGCAATGTCGCCTGAGCTAAAACGGCTTAATGCCGAAATTGCGGCGTTAAAGCAACAGATCGTACTGGAGCAAAACCGCCTGGCGGCTAATGATGGCCAGGCACTGAACCGGATCTCCGCTGAATATGAAACCATAGTGCTGCGGGCCAAATTTGCACTGGAGTTGTATTCCAATACGCTAATTGCCCTGGAAAACACCCGTATTGAGGCATCACGTAAATTAAAACAGGTGTCGGTACTGCAGTATCCGACCTTGCCGGAATATGCGGTTGAACCCAAACGGCTGAAAAACAGCATAGTGTTTATTATTATGACGCTGTTGCTGGCGGGTATTATTCATCTGTTGTTACTGATTATCCGGGATCACCGTGACTAACAGTAAGCCGGCTGCCGGTGAAACGGCATTTTATATCAGTTTACCGCAGAAGGTGCTGCATTGTGCCAGCGCCAGTGGCAGCATAGCGGTATTACAGCACCGGTTAACACCGGCACAGCGTACCGAACTGTATCATCCTATCAATAACCAGCACCACCAGCAGGCCTGCAGCCTGATTGGCCAATGGCAGCAGCTGGGGTTGTCTGCCCGGCTGGGGCATCCGGCACAAGTACAACTTGCGCCAGGCGCTGACTGCTTTTCGCTGCTGTTAGTGCACCGGCAAACCGACAGTGTCATACACCAGCTGATTGCGCTGGCTATTGGTGGTGGTGCCGGTGACTGGCAGGACAGCCCGGCCAAGTTCAGTAAGCAACTGGTGCTGTACAGTGTTAACGCCATCAGCCGCTTGCAGCAGTACCGGATTAAGCGCAACTGGCCGTTGTTACACCTGCAGTTTATCAGTACGGGCCATCCTGCCGGGTTATTTCGCCAGGCAGACGCCATTATCAGCGATGGCGGCTGGTTTACCCTGGAAGCTATTCTGGCCGGGCGGGATGTGCAGCAAAGCCATGCCTCGGTCTTTACTGCCTTGTGCAACAGCAGCGGCGATGAGCGTCAGGCCATGCTGGAGCGTCTGGTGCACCAGTTATGGCAGGTGCATGCTGCGGTACAGCTGCCGGAAGCCAGCCATGCCTCTGTCAGCGAGTTGTTTAACTGGCTTGGCATGCAGCAGCAGCAGCTCAGCCGGCTGCCGGCAACACTGTATGTGCATAGAATGGCCCGGCTGTGGCGCCCGGTTATGCGCCGCTTTGCGCCTTACAGCAGCATCCGTTTTATCCGCTACAGCCGCCAGGTACCCCCTGGCGGGCATATAGTGTTATGGGGGCGGCGTGAGCCCGATGCGGCATTAGCGGCCGGGGTAAAGGTGCTCAGGGTGGAAGACGGTTTTATCCGCTCTGTGGGGTTAGGTGCGCAGTTTGTGCCGCCTGTGTCCTGGGTGTTCGACCGCTACGGCATTTATTTTGACAGTAGCTGCCAGAGCGAGCTGGAGCAGCTGTGCAATCAGGCTGAGTTCAGCGAAGCTTTGCTACAACGTGCGGCAGCATTGCAGCATGAGATCGTGCTGGCACAGATCACCAAATACAATACCGGCAGCGGGCAATGGCAGCGTCCGCCTGACCGCCAGGTGATACTGGTGCCGGGGCAGGTAGAATCTGATGCCTCAATTCGTTATGGCGCAGCAGATATCCGCCACAATCTGGCCCTGCTTAAGGCGGTACGCCAGCAACGGCCAGACGCTTACCTGCTGTACAAACCGCATCCGGATGTGGTCGCCAAAGCCAGGGCTACGGGTGAGGGCGAACAACAGGCGGCAGAGTATTGTGATGAAATTATCACTGATATTGGTATGGCGCAGTTACTGACACAGGTAGACGAAGTGCATGTACTGACCTCATTAACCGGTTTTGAGGCCTTGCTGCGCGGTATACCGGTATATTGCTATGGCCGGCCGTTTTATGCCGGCTGGGGGCTGACATATGACGAGGTGCCACAGTTGCGCCGTCAGCGTACTCTGACCTTGCCGCAGCTGGTCGCTGCTGCACTGATATTATATCCGGTCTATGTTTCAGCACTGACCGGCTGTTATACTTCAGCGGAAAACAGCCTTAAAGAGTTGTCATCAATGCGAAAACAACAGCATTTCACCTTTGCAGACGCCGGGCGCCGCCTGTTACGTCTGGTGGTAAATTTGTTGGTTAAACCATCTTAAGCGAAGGACTAAGCTTGCAACATATTGCTCTGGTTGGCACAACGGCAGATGCGAAACTGGGTTTTCGCGCCGAACTGATAAAAGATCTTGTGGCACAAGGACACAAAGTGTTCGCTTTTGCCGGCGATTACACCGACAGAACCCGCCAGGCGATATCTGCGCTGGGGGCTATACCTGTGTCTTACCCTATCAGCCGCTTTGGCATGAACCCGCTGCAAGACTGTTATACCCTGCTGCAGCTGATCAGGTTGTACAAAAAGCATCGTATTGATCTGAGTTTTTGTTATTTTGCCAAACCGGTTATTTTTGGCAGCCTGGCCGCGCGGCTGGCAGGTGTGCCCCGGCGGGTGGCCAAAATAGAAGGGTTAGGGCGTATTTTCACCGTTCCGGCCAGTGGCGATACCAACAGGGCAAAGCTGCTGCGTTGGGTGCAGACCCAATTGTACCGGCTGGCATTACCCTGCTGCGATACGGTGTTTGTATTAAACCCTGACGATGAAAGAGATTTAATCCGGGCAAACAATATCAGGGTGCCGCGCTGTATTAATCTTGGTGGTATAGGTATTAACCTGACAGATTATCAGCCATTTACGCCAACAGGGAGCCTCAGGTTCATTTTTGTTGGCCGGTTACTGGCAGAAAAAGGCATCGGCTATTTTATTGACGCGGCAACAATACTGCGCCAACAGGGAGCGGCGGCAGAGTTTGTTGTGCTGGGCGAGCCGGATAACTCCCCCGGTGCTATTAACCGTACCCAGTTACTGCAACTGGTAGAGCAGGGGATTATCTCGTATCCGGGCCGGGTGCGTAATGTGGCAGAGTATTTACGTCAGTCGCATGTGTTTGTATTACCCTCTTATTACCGTGAAGGGGTGCCGCGCAGTACGCAGGAGGCTATGGCCTCAGGTTTGGCCATTATTACCACTAATGTGCCAGGTTGCCGTGAAACGGTTATACATAATGACAACGGCTTACTGGTGCCACCACACGATGTGCATGCCCTGGTTGCTGCTATGCAGCAACTGATCAGCCAACCAGGCCTGGCTGAACAAATGGGCAGGTGCAGCCGTAAACTGGCCGAGCAGAAATACGACGTGCGTAAGATTAACCAGACCATTATCCAGGCGTTGTCGTTGGAGAACAGCCAGACATTATGACGAAAACGTTTTTAGTCACCGGTGGTGCCGGTTTTATTGGTTCTGCGGTGGTGCGGCACTTAATTAACGATACAGCACACACAGTGGTAAATGTCGACAAGTTAACTTATGCCGGCAACCTGGCCTCGTTACAGAGCATTGCCCACTCGGCACGTTACCATTTTGCCCGGGCCGATATTTGCGATAGTACCGCTATGGCCGCACTTTTTGCGCAGTATCAACCCGATGTGGTCATGCATCTGGCGGCAGAAAGCCATGTAGACAGGTCTATAAACGGGCCTGCTGATTTTATCCAGACCAATATCGTGGGTACTTACACTTTGCTTGAGGCAGCACGAGCCTACTGGAGTGTGTTGCCGGCTGAGAAAAAAGCTACGTTTCGCTTTCATCATATTTCTACCGATGAAGTATACGGCGATTTGCATGGCACAGACGACTTGTTTACCGAAAGCACACCTTATGCCCCCAGTAGCCCGTATTCAGCCAGCAAGGCCGGTTCAGACCATTTAGTCCGGGCCTGGTTACGTACTTTTGGCTTACCCACTGTAGTGACCAACTGTTCAAATAACTATGGCCCGTTTCATTTTCCGGAAAAACTCATTCCGCTGACGATTTTAAACGCGCTATCTGGTAAACCGTTGCCGGTGTACGGCGATGGCAAACAAATACGTGACTGGCTGTATGTAGAAGACCACGCCCGCGCCCTGGTGTGTGTAGCTAGCAGCGGGGTTATTGGCGAAACCTACAATATTGGTGGCCATAACGAGAAGCAAAATATCGAAGTAGTGCATACCTTATGTGCCTTGTTAGAAGAATTAGCTCCCAATAAACCAACGGGTATTAGCCAGTATACCGACCTGATTACCTATGTAACCGACCGGCCCGGGCATGATGTGCGCTATGCCATAGACGCCGGCAAAATTGAGCGCGAGCTGGGCTGGCTGCCACAGGAAACCTTCAACACTGGTTTGCGTAAAACGGTGCAATGGTACTTGGATAACCGCAACTGGTGGCAGGCTATCCTGGATGGCAGTTACCAGCAGGCAGGTAAAGCAGATGCGTAACATAGTGTTACTGGCACCCGGCGGCCAGGTCGGTTTTGAACTGCTGCGCACCCTGGCACCGCTGGGGCAGCTACATACCTTAAGCCGCAATGAGGTTGATTTTGCCGACACCCCGGCCGTAACGGCCAAAGTGGCGGCATTAATGCCGGATATTATTGTTAATGCCGCCGCCTGGACTGCCGTAGATAAAGCCGAAACCGGGCGCGAGGCCGCATTTTTATTAAATGCCAGCCTGCCTGCTGCGCTGGCCTGCGTGGCTAAGCAGCATAATGCCTGGTTAGTGCACTATTCCAGTGACTATGTGTACCCGGGTACCGGTGATATTCCCTGGCAAGAAACTGACAGCACCGGCCCGCTGTCGGTTTACGGCAAAAGTAAGCTGGCAGGTGATTTAGCAGTCATGCAGAATACAGATAAGTTTCTGATTTTCCGCACCAGCTGGGTGTATGCCGCACGTGGTAATAACTTTATGCTTACCATGCTTAAACTGGCGCAAAGCCGCGAGGCGTTAAATGTAGTGGCTGATCAGACCGGTGCCCCCACGCCGGCAGGGCTTATTGCCGTTGTAACCGCGTTAGCATTACAGCAGGTGCTGCGCAGTGGCGACACACCCAGTGGTGTGTATCATTTGGCCCCGCGGGGCCAAACCAGCTGGTATGGCTTTGCTGAGGCTATTTTTAGCCTGGTGCGGGCGCAGGGTATAACGCTTAAGCTGAAGCCGGAATTATTTAAGGCTATAGCGACCCGCGATTATCCAACGCCGGCAATACGCCCGGCGAATTCGCGGCTTGACATCAGCAAACTGGAGCATACTTTTGGCTTGCAGTTGCCGCACTGGCAAAGCCAGCTGCAACTTACTTTTTCACAATGGCTAACACAGCAGCAAGCATAGTAATAGGCATGGTAATGCAATTTGCCCAAATGAATAGAGCACAGTAGACTAATGCCTTTGGGCGGTGCAAACAGGTAAAACAGGAAGAAAATGGCGATAAAAGGTATCGTGCTGGCCGGTGGTACAGGCAGCCGGTTACACCCTATTACACTGGGGGTATCCAAGCAGTTGCTACCCATATACGACAAACCGATGATCTATTATCCGATCTCGGTGTTAATGCTGGCTGGTATCCGTGATATTTTAATTATCTGCACGCCGGCCGATTTACCGGGGTTTAAAAATTTGCTGGGCAATGGCAGCCAGTTTGGCGTGCAGTTTGAGTATGCCGAACAGCCATCACCGGATGGTCTGGCACAGGCGTTTATTATTGGCGAACAGTTTATCGGCAATGACAGAGTCTGTCTGGTATTAGGCGATAACATTTTTCATGGCCAGCATTTTACCAGCCAGTTATTAAAAGCGGCCGCGCGTGAGCAGGGTGCTACTGTATTTGGTTATATGGTCAAAGATCCCGAGCGGTTTGGTGTCGTTGAATTTGACCAGTTTGGCAAGGCGATTTCGATTGAAGAAAAGCCCAAAGTGGCTAAATCAAACTATGCGGTTACCGGCCTGTATTTTTATGACAATGACGTGGTGCAAATTGCCAAAGCGGTTAAGCCTTCAGCGCGTGGTGAACTGGAAATCACCTGTGTTAACAATGCTTACCTGCAGCAGGGTAAGTTACAGGTAGAAAAACTCGGTCGGGGTTTTGCCTGGCTGGATACCGGCACCCACGATTCTCTGCTGGAAGCGTCGCAATATGTGCAAACCATAGAACACCGGCAGGGCCTGAAAATAGCCTGTTTGGAAGAAATTGCCTGGCGCAACGGCTGGATCAGCGATAAAGACATGGCGCGTTTGGCGCGTTCACTCAGCAAAACCGGTTATGGCCAATACTTGCGCCGTTTGCTGGACAGTAGTTTATAACGGAGCAGTAAAGTGCAGGTAACCAGGACATCCCTGACAGAAGTATTACTACTAACGCCTACAGTATATGGCGACAGCCGGGGCCATTTTTTTGAGAGTTTTAATCAGCAACGCTTTAACCAGCTGATCGGCCAGGACATCCGCTTTGTGCAGGATAACCAGTCACGTTCAGCGCACGGTGTTCTGCGTGGTTTGCATTACCAGCTAAAACAGCCGCAAGGTAAACTGGTTCGGGTAATACAGGGCGAAATATACGATGTGGCGGTAGATCTGCGGCGCAGCTCAGCACAGTTCGGTCAGTGGACCGGCGCCATACTGTCGGCGGAAAACCGGCTGCAAATGTGGGTACCGCCCGGATTTGCCCATGGTTTTCTGGTATTGTCAGAACACGCTGATGTGTTGTACAAAACCACCGATTATTATGCCCCTGGCCACGAGCGCGCTATTTGCTGGAACGATCCGCAACTGGCAATCAGTTGGCCAGAAATACAGCAGGTGGTATTGTCAGAAAAAGATCAACAAGCCAGCTTGTTTAATCAGGCTGACAAGTATGACTGAACTGGCATAATAAGCCCCCGGCATTAAATAACTTATGGGTAATTTAGCATCATGCTAAGGTAAACCTAACTTAGGGTGTAAGGTTAAAGCAGGTTATGACGCAGATATTTTTTCTTGGCTGTGACGACAGTTGGCAGCAGCTGCAACAAGTAAGTGATACGGCGCTAACAGACGACGCCAGGTTACCCGCAGCAACAAACGCTGCACTGGTACATAGCCTGAGCAACGGTGATAGCGTGGTAGTGTTGTATAACCGGCCGCAACGTATTATTGCTGCTTTGTTATCGCAGCTGTCGTTAAGCGACGCACTTAGCCAATGGCAGCAAAACATAAACCAGTTGCTGGCAGTGCAGCGGCGTTACCGGCGTCAGCTTAGCTTATTATGTTTGGATGACGTACTGCTAAGCCAGCCAACGGCGGCTTTAGCTGCAGATATAACGGCGCTGCTGGCAAAGCTGACACCGGCCCCGGCATCACTGGCAGATTTGGTCGCAGCAGCGGCCATTAGTGCCCAGCCTGAATATCAGCAACTGGCCAGTGTATTACAAGCCAGTACCTTACCCACTCAGGAACAGGCCGGCACTAACATAGCCGACTGGGTAAACGAATACCGTACCCTTAACCAGCACAGTGCTCAGCTGCCGTTGTTGCAGCAACAACAACAGCAACTACAGCAACAACTGGAGCTGGTACAGCAAGAGCTGGAAGTGGTATTTGCTGAAAAGCAGCAAATGCAGCTTAAAATTACACCATTACAACATGAATTGGCGCAGCAAAAGGCTGAACAGGACAGGTTACAGCGCGAGGTTGCTGAGCAAAAAACCAGGCAAGATACGCTGTCTTTGCAGTTAAGCCAGAGTCAAAACGCAGAAAAGCAAACAAAAGAAGAAAACGAGCTGTTATTAACGCAGCTGTTGCAAGTACAGGAAGAACTGGAAAAATATTACCTGCAATACAAAGCGCAGGCGGCAGAGCTGGATAAACAAAATGCAGCGTTAGCACAGCAACAGCAGCAGAGCAGACAACTGGAAACTGAGCTGAAGCAGGTACAGGAGCTAAACAGCAGCAAGCAGCAACAGCTGTTGCAGTTACAACAAACCCATAGCAATGCGCTGCGCGATGCTACGGCAAAACAAAACAACACCACTATGCTGCAAAAACAAGCCGAGCGCGAGCTGACAAAAGCGCAGGCCGAGATTGAAAAACTGCAACGCCAACTGGCCGGTGCCAGCTTAACCGGCCATCAGGCCATGGCAGAATTAAAAACAGTTAAAAATTCCACTATCTGGAAGGCCATGGCTCCGGTGCGTAAATTCAGCAGCTCAGCAAAAAAGAAACAGCTGCAGCTACAAAAAGACATCAGCCTGGTGCGCAGTTGTCCCTTGTTTGACAGCAACTGGTATTTGCAAAGTTATCCTGACGTAGAGCAATCCGGTGCCGACCCGATAGAGCACTATATTAAATACGGCGCTAAAGAGGGGCGGGCACCAGGGCCGGATTTCGATGGCAACTGGTATTTAAGCCATTATCCGGATGTCGCCGGTAGTGGTATTAATCCATTAGTGCATTACATTAAATTCGGCCAGCTCGAAGGCCGGCAAACTTCACCTAAGCTATTGCAGCTAAAACGAACCAGCTAAAAGGATGTTATTACCTATGCAATGGTCTTCAATACCTGCTGTGTCCCATCTCGTTGCCATCGGTGCCGGTACCGGCGATATACTGGCACAGTGCCTTAACATAGCAGCAGACAGCGTGGTCGTTTACGAAGCAGATCCGCTGCTGGCAAAGCAGCTGGCAAAACAGTTCGCTGATAATAAAACGCTTAAAGTGCATAGCCGGGCTGTGGCCGAGCAAGCCGGTACCCAGGCCATGTATTGCTTTAACCTGGCGCAGTGCAACGCACTGGCCCCCGCCACAACCGAACTTGCAGGCTTGTACCCGGGCCTTAAAACCCTGCCGCAGCAAGATGTGACAACGGTTGAGCTGGCAGCAGAACTACAGGCAGTTAAGCTAAACGGCTCGCAAAACATGTTGTTGCTGGAGCTGCCGGCACAGAATCTGGCGTTACTTCGCCATTTAGCCGGTAAAAACCTGCTGCAGCATTTTAGCCATCTGGTGCTGATGCACAGCGCACAGCCGCTGTATCAACACGCAGCGTCATTAAAAGAGCTGCAGCAATACCTGACAGAGCAAGGTTACGAGCTTAGCCAGACCGATGCTACCGATCCGGATTTTCCATTATTAAGATTTTACCGGGATATTAAGGCGCAACAACTTAAAGCGGCACAGCATGAAATAGCAATAAGCAAGCAGCAGCTGGCTGAGTTGACAAAGCAGCTAGAAACATCGATGCAGCACTTGGTTGCTGAAAAGCAACGAGCAGAGCAAGAAAAGGCGGAGTTGGCAAAGCAGTTAGATGCAGGAAAGCAGCATTTAGCTACTGAAAAACAACAAGCTGAGCAAGCCAAAGCTGATAGTGCGAAACAACTGGAACACTTAAAGCAGCAGGTAGCGGAGCAAACACAGCAGGCTGAGCAGGTCAAACAGCAATTGACAGCCCAGACCCAGCAAGCTGAGCAGGCCAAAGCTGACAGTGCGAAACAGTTGGAAATAGCTAAGCAGCAACTGGCGGCTGAAAAACAGCAGACTGAACAGCAGAAAGCCGAGTTAGTTAAGCAGCTACAAGCAGCTCAACAATTAGTAACGGATCTTAATGCTAATCAGCTAGCACAAAACAAGCTACTTACCGAGCAAGACAGCCAGTTAAAAGCACTTAATAGCGATGCCGCGCAACTGCAAAAAGAGCTAAAGCAAACCAAAGACAGCTTAAAGCAAGAGGCAGAAGGGCATCAAAAACATAAGGCTTGGGTTGAGTCATTAAAAGCCCAAAATGAACAAACTAATAAAGAATTAAAAGAACAACAGCGTAGCAGCCAGTTAAGCATTAAATTACTAGCTAAAGTAGAGGCAGATGCTGCTGAGCTTCGCAGCCGTTATGCAACGTTATTAAAGACAGAGAAGGATTTACGCAGCTTAGTTGGCGAGCTGTACATTAAGCTTTCAGCCGCCAGTAAGTTTTACAGTAAGTTAGAGCAAGAACACCCAGAGTTATTGGAAAATAAGTAGTCGCTATGACCATACAGCAAGACGACAATTTAAACTTACGTGAGTTGCAGCAACAATTGCAGCAAGCTTTGGCGTTGATAGAACTTAATAATATCGACAACCCTAATAGCGGCTTAGAAGACGTGCAGGGCCTGAGCAATACGCAAAGCCTATTGCAGCGCTGCGAGAAAGTGGCACTGCAGGGGCAGAAACAGCAAAAACCAATGCTGCGGATCATTCATCATTTCGCCTGCAGCGGCGGTACCCTAATATCTAAATGCATTGCTGCACAGCCTAATGTATTTTTGCTTAGTGAACTACACCCTACTACGCGTTTAGGTTTTAATACCAGTAAAGGCACTTACACGCCTCGTGATGTTATTACTCAGGCGCTATATGCAGGTGTGCCTGAATTTAATACGTTAGCAGAAGATATTTTTGTGGAAAATGTCATTGCGACAGAGCGACACGTAAGTGAGCGCGGTGGATATTTGGTTTTACGTGCGCATACGCATTCTGATTATTGTACCGATGCGCAGCTACCAGGTACAGATACGTTAACACGTTTGTTGTCGCCATATTTTGAAATTAAGCACTTAGTTACTGTGCGTAACCCTATTGATTCGTTTTTGTCATTGCGGAAAAACGGCTGGGTACATTTTAAACCCGATAGTTTTGACGAGTATTGTGGCAGGTTGCTTAAGTTTTTAGCTCCATTTTCAAAAGATCAAGTTGTAAAATACGAAGATTTTGTAGAGCAACCGGAGCTAATGCTGACCGAGTGTTTGAGCAAGCTAGCTTTAACAAGCGTTGAGCATGGTTTAGATTATATTGAGATATTTAAGATAAGCGGTGATAGTGGAAGGGGGAGTTTTGAAATCTCGGCGAGGCCAAGAAGAGGCTTTAGCGAAGAATACTTAGTTGAGATAACTAGCTCAAACTCTTTTAAAAATATATTTGAATTTTTGGGTTATTGCGTTTGACGAATAGATTTGAAAGTATCCTTCTTGGCCGACACTGTGGTCAAGACTGTGTGCTCGTTGCCAATGGTCCTTCATTAAACAAGATGGATCTTAGTTTTCTTAGGCAGCAAACCTGTATTGGTTTAAATAAAATTTATTTAGGTTTTAAGAAGTTTGGTTTTTATCCCCGGTATTATGTTTGTGTTAATCCAACTGTGATCGCGCAAAGTGTTAATGAGATTAATAAATTAAATTGCGTTAAGTTTATAGGTAATCGTGGTGGAAATGTTGTAGTCGAGGATGCGTTGACATACGGCATAAACACCAAGCAACCACCAGACAGATTTTGCAAAGACATTAGCCTTGGTGTACGAGAGGGCGGTACTGTAACCTATGCTGCTTTGCAAATAGCTTATTATATGGGGTTTAAACGAGTAATTATTATAGGTATGGATCATAACTTTAGTTATGAAGGAAAGCCTAATGAGAACAAAATAATGCAAGGTGCAGACCCCAACCACTTTATTGAAAATTATTTTGGCTTTGGCCAAAGTTGGGATAATCCAGATTTGACCAAAAGCGAGGAATCGTACCAGATTGCGCGTGACATTTTTGAATCTGAAGGCCGCGAAATTCTCGATGCCACAGTGGAAGGCAAATGCACTGTTTTTAACAAGGTAGATTATCGTGACATCTTCAACATTGCTGGCTAAACGCAGCTCTGCCATTTTTAACGGCCAAGTATCGGCTCAGCCGTCGGTGTTTAGTCATAGCTTGGCAGAACTTGGCGAAGGGCCGCTATGGCACGTCGGGCGTAACAGCTTACTGTGGGTCGATATATTACAAAACTGCTTGTTTGAAAAACATCTCGACAGCGGTGAAGAGCAGTACTGGCAGCTGCCGCATACGGTATCGTCATTGGCGGCAGATAAAACCAACGGTGAGCTTGTCTGGCTGCTAGGTGAAAGCCACCTAAGTAGTTTTGATTTAACGGCCGGAGAGTATTGTCCGAGGTATGTGCTGAATTTAGCAGCGGGCTATCGTAGTAATGATGGTGTGGTAGGCCCTGATGGCCGATATTGGTTTGGCACTATGCTTCGTCAGCCTAAGCCCGGTATTGGACAGGTGTTTAGTATCGGTGCCTCCGGTGATATAAAGCAGGAACTGGACGAAGTTGCTATCCCCAATACATTTTGCTGGCTAGATAAGCAAACCGTGCTTATTTCTGATTCATTAAAGCAAATTTGCCGGCGCTACCAACTGCAGGCTAACGGCCAATTAGTCGAGATCGGTTGTTTTGTCGATTTAAATAACACTGCCGCCACGCCTGATGGTGGCGCAGTCGACAATAATGGTAATGTTTGGTTAGCGTTGTGGGGCGGTGCAAAGGTAGTGTGTATAAGCCCAGCCGGCCAACAGCTTGCCGAAATAAGGTTGCCAGTACCGCAACCGTCTAGTTGCTGCTTTGGTGGGCAAGATAACAATCTGTTGTTTATAACTTCGGCTCGTGAAGGTTTAACACCAGAGCAACTCGTGCAATATCCAGATTCGGGTAAAGTGTTTTGTATCAAACTACCGGTGCATGGCGCAGCGGTGCATCAATTTAGTGTGGTGTAAAATGTTAGCCAGTGTTGTTATACGTACTTATAACGAGCAAAAATATCTGGATCAGTTATTGGCCAGTATGTTTGCGCAAAAATGTGAGACTGTAGATTTAGACGTGGTGATCGTAGATTCTGGTTCAACAGATGAAACGTTAAACATTGCGGCTAAATACCCTTGCCGTGTTACTCATATTAAAAAAGCAGATTTTACCTTTGGCCGCTCTTTAAATGTAGGTTGCGAGTTTGCCAAAGGTGATTTCTTGTTATTTGTCAGTGGTCATTGTTTGCCGACAAACGAAAATTGGTTAGATGAATTAGTTAAACCTCTGAAAGAGGGAAAAGCCAGCTACAGCTATGGCAGACAAGAAGGCAAGGACACAACCAAGTTTTCTGAGTATCAGCATTTTGAAAAATGTTTTCCTGCTTACGACAAAGTCCCGCAAGAAGGCTATTTTTGTAACAATGCGAACGGTGCAATTACGCGCGAAGCTTGGCAACTTTTTAAGTTTAATGAAGACCTAACCGGGCTGGAAGATATGTACCTGGCTAAGCAATTGGTAGAGGCAGGACATAAGGTAGCATATGCTTCACGCGCTTCAGTTTTCCATATCCACGATGAAACGTGGTCTCAGGTCCGTACCCGCTATGAACGAGAAGCTTATGCGCTTCAGCGCATTATGCCCGAAGTACATTTTACCTTTGGTGATTTTTGCCGATTTTTTACTTCTAGTTTGTTCTCCGACTCTGCAGCCGCATTAAATCAAAAGACATTTTTAAAGAAGTTTCCAGAAATTTTTATGTTTAGGCTTATGCATTACTGGGGCACCTACAAAGGAAACCATGAAGTGCGCAAGTTATCTGCCAAGATGAAATACCATTATTTTTACCCTAAAGATGTGGAGAAGGATATTTATGAGCAAAAAGATAGTAGCTTTGCTGCCGATGAAAGCAAATAGCACACGGGTTAAGGGTAAAAACTTTCGCGATTTCTGCGGCAAACCGCTGTTTCGTTGGATTTTAGATAGTTTACTGGCAGTTAAAGAAATTGATTACGTGGTAATAAATACGGATGCTCGCCATATACTTGCTGAAAATGGTCTGGTAGATACTGACCGTATTAAAATTCGTGACCGTAAGGCCGAAATTTGCGGTGATGACGTGTCAATGAATCTGGTGCTGGCCGATGATGTAGCGAACGTCGAAGCGGATATCTATTTAATGACCCATACCACCAACCCGTTATTACAGCCGGATACTATTCGTAAGGCGATTGCAGAGTATTCTGATGCCCAGGACAATGGTAGCGCCGATTCGTTGTTTACGGTTAATAAGATTCAAACCCGGTTTTACCGTGAAGATTGCTCGGCCATTAACCATGATCCGGACAATCTGATACCTACCCAAAATCTGGAGCCGTGGTATGAAGAAAATTCTAATTTGTATCTGTTTAACCGTGACAGCTTTGCTAAAACCAATGCCCGGATTGGCAAGCAGCCAATGATGATGATTACCCCAGCAATGGAATCGTCTGATATTGATACACCAGAGGATTGGGACAAGGCAGTGGTAACGACCCATTATTTTATCCAAAAAGGTTTAATCAGCGTTTAAGCGGAGCAAAGCAATGAAAAAAGTATTAGTAACCTGCCCGCCGATGCTGGGTTTATTTAATGAGTTTGTCGAGCCTGCAAAGCAATTAGGTCTGGAATTAGTGGCAGCAAAAACCACTCAGGTATTGTCTGAAGCTGAGTTAATGACGCAATTGCCGGCCTATGATGGCTGGATTATTGGTGATGACCCTGCAACCTATCAGGTATTTGAAGCTGCCAAAGCCGGTAAGCTTACTGCAGCGGTAAAGTGGGGTATAGGGGTTGATAATGTCGACTTTTCGGCTTGTAAAGAATTGAACATTCCTATTACTAATACCCCAAATATGTTTGGTACTGAAGTGGCGGACGTTGCGGTAGGTTTAATGCTGGGGCTAGCGCGGCAAACTTTTTATATAGACCGCGAAATCAGGCAAAATTTTAACTGGCCCAAGCCTGCCGGTATGAGTGTCAGCGGTAAAAAAATTGGTGTAGTCGGTTTTGGTGATATTGGTTACAACACGGCTAAGCGGCTTATGGGTTTTGATGTTAGCGTGACCGCTTACGACCCGGGTATCGAAGGCAACCGTGGCCTGGATTATGTTAGCCGAAAAGCCTGGCCAGAGGGTTTGGACGAGCTAGATTTTCTCATTTTCACCTGTGCACTTAACAAGCATAATTTTCATATGCTAAATGCCGATACCTTAGCCCTAATGAAACCTGGCAGCCAAGTAGTTAACGTGGCACGCGGACCATTGATTGATGAAGCTGCCTTAGTAGCTGCACTACAATGCGGCCATATTGCCGCCGCCGCGCTGGATGTGTTCGAGGTAGAGCCATTGCCAAAAACATCCCCGTTGCGTGCAATGCCAAAGTGTATTTTTGGATCGCATAATGGCTCTAATACTGTTGAAGGCGTAAGGCGCGCCAGTTATACCGCGCTGGAAAAACTGTCAGGCTTTTTTAACCAACTTGATACCAAGGGCACAACCGCAAATGGATAAACAGCGTTATGCCCTGATCACCGGGGCTAACGGTGGCATAGGCCGGGCATTATGCTCGGCTTTTGTTTCTGACGGATACCAGGTTATTGCCTTGGATATACACCCATCCCAACATGCTGAGACGTTTTGCGCGCACTATATTTCAGTAGATTTGGCTAACTACAGTCACGATGAGTGCTATGCTGCAAAAACAAATGTGAAAATTGCTGAACTATTAACCAATAATAAGCTGCACTGTTTAGTTAATAATGCGGCCATACAAATTTTAGGCGGGGTAGCAACGTTAAGCCGTAGTGACTGGCAAAATACGTTAGCTGTAAATTTGCAGGCTCCTTTTTTTCTGACTCAAGCCTTTTTAACTCAACTGGAGTTTGCCATGGGCTCAGTAGTAAATATCAGCAGTGTTCACGCTAAGCTTACGAAGAAAAATTTTGTTGCTTATGCCAGCAGCAAATCTGCATTAAGCGGTATGACGAAATCGATGGCGCTGGATGTCGGTGACAGGATTAGAGTCAATGCTATAGAGCCTGCGGCAATAGCAACGGATATGCTTAAGGCGGGTTTCGTTGGCAAACCAGAAAAGTATCAGCAGCTTAAAGATTATCATCCTAGTAAAAGTATTGGCGAGCCAAGCGAAATTGCTAAACTGACATTATTTTTGGCTAGTGACCAGGCCCATTTTATTCACGGCAGTTGTATTGATATCAGTGGTGGTATTAGTACCTGTTTGCATGATCCGGATTAGTTTTTATGACATTGAAAATTGCATTTTATCCAGTAATACCCAACATCGATGTTCTAAATGATCTCTTTTTAAGAGCTTGTTGGCATTTTGGCTCAGACACTAATAAAAAAGTGTATTTTGCGCTTAGCTCTACAATATTAGACAAAGGTAAACATTTCTCTCCTTGTTTAGGGGATGAGTTTGCAAAAGATGCGTTGATTTATGCTGAACAATTTAACTATGAGTTTGTAGATGATGAAGATATTAAAGAAATAATAAGTGAAGTTGATGTTGTTCTAAAATGGGTTGAAGGTGAATCTAATATAGACTCCTTTTTGAAAGGGTTGAAGAAGAAAGTATATAGAGTAGACAAAAATAAAGTGAGGCAGGAAGGGTCTTTTTATATTCAATGTTGTTTTGATAGCAGCTCTACAAAACATGTTCAGACTCTAGAATCCTCTGAAAAACTTATTGCGATGAAAAAAGTTCTAGGTAGTTTTGAAAACGGTTGGGTTATTGCCACAGGTCCGTCTGTTGAAAAATATCGAGATTATGAATTTAGTAGTTCATTCAACGTTGTCTGTAATAGTGTTATTCTAGATCGTGAGTTAATGGATTATGTAAAACCACACGTTTTAGTTTTTGCTGATCCTATATTTCATTTCGGTATCTCTGCTTACGCAGGTTCTTTTAGAGATGCTGTAGCTAGAGAGCTTGAATCTAGTAAAATATCAATTGTCACACCCTTAAAATACTATGATATGCTTATTAAGCGCTACCCTGCATTCAAAGATAGAATTATTGGCGTCCCGTTTGAAACCTCAAAAGTCTTTAATTTTGATTTGACTACGGACTTTGCTGTCAAGACTACTGCTAATATTTTGACCCTTTTATTGCTTCCAATAGCATCCACCTTCTCTAAAGAGATTAATATTATAGGTTGTGATGGTCGGCCTATTGACCAGGATAGCTACTTTTGGTCTCATGGCGCTAAAGTTCAAATTAACGACAAAATGGCTAATATTAAAAGAGTTCATCCAGGCTTTTTTGATATCGACTACAATGAATATTATTTCGAGCATTGTCATTTATTGGAATGTTTGATGGTGCAGGGCGAAGCTGAGGGAAGGAGCTTCATTAATGCCGGCTTCTCTCATATACCAGCATTGTATTCTAGAGCTACTAGTCTGAATGATAATGATGAACGTGAAAATAACTTTGGAACAAACGAAATAACAATACTAATTGAGCCTGATGGGGTTGGAAGTTCAGGACATTATGTTGAGTGGCATAACTCTTTGATAAACTGTTTGAATGATAAAAACATCTTGCTTTTTGTTAATAAAAAGCAAGATGTTTCTTTATATCATGCCGAAGCTGTGCCTGTATTCACCTCTCATTCATGGGCTGTGAGCAGGGCTGACTATTGTTTTGAGGAAAATTACAAGGAACATAATTCTTATATTAATTTTTTCAATGAACTTTTTAGTGCTATTTTAAATGTATCCAGAACGAGAGAAGTAACTGATTTCAAATTATTTTTTTACTACGGATCTTGCCAAATCTTGTCTGGGCTGGTGGATGTTGAAAAGAAACTTGCTGAATTCGGAGTAAGTTTAAAATGTTCTGTTTGTATTTTTCATGAATCAGTATTTAACAAGCCTAATTTGACCAAGCCAAGGTTTGCATTCGATTCAAAGATTACATTATTGCACTCTATGGTTTACAGGGAAAAATTCAAAGTGCTAGCTGTAACCGAAAACCTTGCTAATGAAATCTATGTTCGGTTAGGAGTGTATTTAGATGTAATGCCTAACCCCATTCCAAGTTCTCCAGAATTAACATTTGAAAGCTTAAAAAAATCTGGAAAAAGAGTAGTGCATTTTCCTTGTTCGTTAACTGCAGAGAAAGGAGAGGCAATCACTAAATCATTTCTTGCGAGTATTAAAAATGTTCAACATGATTGGGTCGTAACGTGCCGTAAATCAGAAGTATTAGCAGATTACGAATCAGATAATGTTGTGTTAGTTGACTGTAGTAGTAACGAAAGTTATTGGAAAGCTATGTTTCAATGTGATTTGATAGTGATTCCTTACATGTCTCCAAATTTTAAGTACAGAACATCGGGAATTATCGTGGATGCAATGTATGCAGGTAAGCCTGTTATTGTTCTCGAAGATACTTGGCTTTCAACTGTTGTTATGGAAAACACTTTTGGTTTGCCAGTTAAGTATTACTCGCCAGTTACACTTGAAACAGCTATAAATGTTATTTTCAGAGCGTATGTTTTTTTTGAAACCAGCTCGATGAGTGCATATTCCAAATACTCCAAAAATAATTCTTGGCAAAAGTTGATTTGTTTGGCGGATTTATAGTGCAGTTGAATGTATTTATATATAGCAGGATGTTAAATGAAAAGGCTCTTATTGCCGTTGTTACCTGCTAGGAAAGTTATCAATTAACCTAGATAATTAGTTAAAACTACAGTTTATTTTCAACTAATGCCCCTAAGGTTTTATAATATGGCTGTAAAAAAACATCGGACAAATCTAGTTGTCCAAATCTAAATATATTTTGAGATTAAGTATCAAGAAGGTTGATATGGTTATATTTTATGCAGCATCAATCCCAAGGATTAACACATTAGTACCATTGTATAAAGAATGTAAAATTAGAGGGATAATTTGCAAATTGGTCCTTTCTCACGCTATTGAACCGTCAGTTCTATCTGATGTCAAAAGTTCTATTGATGATCAAATCGAACAATTGTCTAGAGATGCTATTGCCAAGTTAGAAGGGGTTTCAATTTTTTTTACAGATGAGAGTACGGTAATTAGTATTCCTAAAGGGGCGAAGAGGGTGTCATTTTGGCATTCCCTGCCAGATAAAACTTTCTATCCAATTTTTTATGAAATGATTAAAGCAAAACCAAATATATATCTCGATAGTGATTTTCTATTTATTCCTAATTTTCAGCACGACGATATATTTAAAGCTCACCTTTTCGATAGTCATAGTGGTATTTTTACTAAGGAATGCTTTCGATCAGCAAGTGATTGTCTGACAATCGTTCCAGCGGGCTATCCAAAACTAGAATTATTAAGAGAAAAATTACCTGAAAATTTTAATGGAAAGAAAATTGTTACATACGCACCTACTAGGGTCGGAATTAATGGCTCTAGTTCGGAGAACGATGCAATAGCAATAATAGAAGCTCTGACATCTTCTACTAAGATTGATGAAGTTGTCATAAGACCTTATCCATTAGACTATAGTTTTTTTAAAGATTTAATTGAAAGAAATTCTAATCGTTTAGATTTAAGCAGGATAATATTCGATTTTGAACCCTCATCTATTGAATATCAAATTAGATCATCATTGGTTATAACAGATAAATCTTCTTATGCAATTACATTTGCGTTGGCTACATGCCGTCCACTTATAGAAGTTAAATTAAATGCCGATAGTTGCGATGCCGTAGAGGAAATAGAATTGGGATATCGAGCCATTTCAGTAGATGGGTTGAAGGCAGCTGTTGAGTTAGGGCTTGAGAAGATGGAATACTGGCAACATAGAATTTCAAATTTCACTCCTTTCTACATAAATAATCCTTTTACTGCTGTCAATTATATATTAGATTCATTAGTTGCAATAGAATCTGGAATGAAGCGTCCTGATTGGATTACAACATTCAAAACTTGTGCAGTATCTCGGGAAGAGGGGATTGAAAAAGCACTGCAGAACTTGACCAAGAGTCAGGTTCAGAGAGTTTCTAGTATCTTGGACGCTAGGGCATAATGTTAATTTGTGAAGGTGGAGTGACGAACGGATGATTACCTGGTTAATAGGTCTGTCTGGTAGTGGGAAAACTACGATTGGAAAACAGGTGTTTAATATAATGAAACGCGAGAAGGCGAATACCGTTTTAATAGACGGTGATGAGATCCGCGAAGTTTTCAAGCACAATAAAGGGAGTGCGCCATATTCGACAGAGGGTCGCCGCCAGAACGCTGAACGTATACAAGCACTTTGTAAATGGCTTGACAATCAAGGCATTAATGTTGTGTGCTGTATTTTGTCCATTTTTGAAGAGTCACGCGAATGGAATAGATTGAATTACTCAGATTATTTTGAGGTATTTGTTGATACTCCAATGGAGGTTTTAAAAACTAGGCGCGAGTTATACGGTAGGGCAGCGCGAGGTGAAATGGATAATGTTGTTGGGGTTGATATTCCGTTTCCTCTACCAAAAAAGCCTGATCTTGTTATTGACGGTAGTGGTAATGGCAATAGCCCTGAGCAAAATGCAGCACTTATATTAGATTATATTAGGGAGCGTTTAGTGTGATTGCTGGTTATCAATATGTCACTACCAATCCTCTGGAAAACCGCCAGTCTTATACTTATTCTCAGTATCACGGACAGTCTTTCATTGATGCTTGGTTAGCAGTTAGGCAGCGTTTCATATTTTTAGGGAGTAAAATTGACACTTACAATAGAGCTTTAATTGTCGCAGGTCTGGAATCGGATTTTTGTGAATCACTTAATGCTGGAAGTGTTATTGTCACTGAGCGGGTATTAGAAAAGTTACTTAATGTTCCAATTGATAAAGCTAATCGCGAATATATTGATTTTTTTATTCAACGTTTCGAAGTAAGTAAGCGTTTGTTTGATGAATATGAAATAACTCACACCAGACCAAAAAGTAGTGGTAGTTATAGAAATGCGGAAAATTACCTATTGCTAGCTGAGGTGCTGGCTCAGTATTTTAGAGTGAAAAACTACCTTCCTGCATTAAATGCCTATTTAAAAATTTTGGATTCGTTGACTGGTTTGTGTAATCAACTTACTGAACTTCAAAAAGTTCGATTGTCAGAACTTGTATGTAGCGAGCTTCAGTTTGTTGAAAGTGTTGTTTCCGACTTCTCCAGAACCGCTGGTAGTTTACAGTCTGACTTAAATAATAGCCAAAAGTTTAACGAACGAAATAAGCAGTGCTTCGATTTGTCACACGTAACTTTTATAGCTGCGGATACAGTTAGAACGAGGGCGTATGCTTTGGCATGTAAAAAAGCAGGCATTCGATTTGACTCTATAATTTTTTTAAAATCAACGAAGCCTAAGTGGGGGCAAGCAAATCAGCTTCCTGCGTTCGAACAACCATTAACATGTGGCGCTTTTGCTGCTGATCTAAATATAAACTTGCAGGACTTACTAGAGTCAATTTCAATTAACGTAATCCACACAACTACAGACACAATTAATTGCGTAGAAGTTGCGCAGTCAATTCAAGAGCAATCGTCTTCGTTTATAGTATTCTCGGGTTATGGCGGTGAGATCGTTGATGTCAGACTTTTAGCTCCTAATACTCCTATGCTACATATTCATTCAGGCTACCTACCTCATTTTCGTGGCAGTACTACAGTCTATTACTCGATTCTTGAGGAAAACAGTTGTGGCGCTTCAGCAATAATACTCGAACCAGCTATTGATGAGGGTGTTATACTTCATAAAAAACAATTTACTCTTCCTGCAAAGCATGAAGAGATCGATTATTACTATGACAGCTTTATTCGTGCTGATGTGTTGGTAGAGACTCTCACTAAATTAAGAACTAATGCTGGCAACATTGATATTGAATCGCAAAAGCCTGAAAATGGTGTTTCTTATTTTGTCATCCATCCTGTTCTTAAACATCTTTCGATCATGAAAGTACAGGGAGTTTATCCTCAGTTAGTCTGTCCGAAAGTTGAAAATACATGTAAGGATGACGATTAATATGGCAAAGCGCTTTGTGGTATTAGGTGCTGGAGCACCTCAAGTTGGTTCTGAGTCGCCTCTGCTTCATGACATTATAAAAGGTCGTCAACTTTTGGAGCTACAACTCCAAACAGTTGGGCTTGACCGCGAGGAAGTGTTCTTGGTCACCGGCTATGAAGCGGAGCGTTTCGAGCCGTATCGCGATTCTGTTCGAGTAGTTGAAAATAAATGTTGGAAAGAGTCTGGTAGTTTAAAGTCATTAGCTAAAGCATGCGAACAGATGTTAAGCGATAGCGAATCTGTAAAAGAGCTGATAGTCGCTTATGGTGACATTTTGTTTCGGGAGGAAGCGCTTGAGAATCTAAGGTCAACGGCTGGTGAGATTGCGATAGCTTGGTCAAGCCAAGGGCTTTTTAATCAAAATTTTAAACCTCGTTCGACTACTGAGAAAGTAGCTGTATGCAATGGCTGGCTGCAAAGTATTAGTACGCATATTCCTGAATATGCAGCCAACGGTTATTTCGTGGGACTGGTTCGTTTTACCGGCTCGGCTCTTAAGTATTTGTTTGAACTCTGCCGAGATCCTTCTCAAAATCTGCAACGGGCAACAGTCGGCGAGTTTGTTGAACTACTTCGCTGCAAGGGGAACAAGGTTCATGCCATTGACTTAAAAGGTGATTGGGCGGAAGTTGGTTCGGATCATGATATTGTTCGATTTGTTTTAGGTACTAAAGCGGAAACTTTATCGCGATTGCGTAAACTCGTGTCTGCCTCGCAAATTGAGGATCAAGTATCATTTGATGTTAAGAACTGGTGTGATGATCACAAAAGCATTTTATCATTAATTCGTAATAGGTTTTCCGAGGCGCTGATCGTTCGTTCCAGCGCCCGAAGCGAAGATTCATTTACTCATTCGAACGCTGGGGCGTACACGAGTATTTTGAATGTCGATCCTAGTAAAGGTCTTAGAAATGCAATAGAAGAAGTCATTGCATCTTATAACAACTGCCAACCCGACGATCAGGTTTTGGTGCAGCCAATGTTACAGAATGTTATTCGTAGTGGTGTTGCATTCACTCGTACACTTGAGCATGGTGCGCCGTATTATGTGATTAACTATGACGAAACCGGGTCTACCGATGGCATCACTGCTGGCAACAACAACGATCATAAGACGTTGGTCGTGCGCCGCGGCGCAAAGCCCGAGCAAGTTGCCAACCCCAGATTGTTACCACTTATTGATGCCCTGAAAGAAATCGAAGGTCTACTTAGCTTCGACTCGCTCGACATCGAGTTTGCGATGAAAGCAGGCAGTGTTGTACACGTTCTACAAGTGCGCCCAATCGCGGTGCAAAAAGCTGATGTCGAAGCAAATAGCGATGCGTGCTATGACGTTCTCGCGCAAGCTGAAATGCTATGGCACAAGCTTGCGAAACCTGCAAACCATATCGTTGGTGACAAACCTATGTATGGAGTTATGCCTGACTGGAATCCGGCCGAAATTATCGGAACTAACCCGGGAAAGCTTGCTGAAACACTGTATAAATATCTAATCATGGATGAAACTTGGGCAACACAGCGAGCCGAGTATGGTTATCGTGATGTTCGGCCTCAGCCGTTATTGGTGTCTTTTGCCGGAAAGCCTTATGTGGATGTACGTGCTAGTTTCAATTCTTTTTTGCCGTCCAATTTAAACGAGAAGGAAGCGAGTGTTTTAGTTAATTTTTATTTAGATTACTTAAAAGCTAATCCAAAACTACACGACAAAGTTGAGTTTGATGTTCTACCAACCTGTGTGGGTCCAGGATTCTATCGTTGGGAAAAACGCCTAGCTGATCAGGGTGGTTTTGATGCTGAACTTATTTCCAAGTTGAAGGAAGGTCTTCTAGCAGTTTCCGGTCATGCTCTTGATCACACAAAAATTTATTTGAGCAAAGTAGACATGCTTCAACAACGAATCGAAGTTCGTCGAAAAGCTGAAGCTGATGGCCAACCCAAACTCGCAGCGACCATTCGTAATGTACGTTTGTTGCTTGATGAATGTCGCCTTTACGGTACCCTACCTTTTGCCCATCTTGCACGAAGTGGCTTCGTTGCTGCGACGCTATTAAAAGAGGGGGTAAAGGAAGGGTGGTTAACCCAACACGCGATGGATTCTTTTATGGCAAGCGTTCGAACTGTGTCCCATGAGTTAACAGCAGATGCAAGAGCTACAGCAAATGGGGAAATGTCTTGGGAAAGTTTTGTTGCTGCTTACGGACATTTACGTCCTGGAACATACGATATTACTTCACCAGCCTATTTTGATGACACAGAGAAATTTCTTCGACCCATTGTTGATGCTGCTTTGAACGCAGAAAGCGAGCATGACGATATTGATAAGAGCGTATGGTCGAAAGAGCGTGAGAGATTTTTTGTAAATGTGCGTGCCCTTGGCCTTAACTATAGTGATGAAATTATTGAAAGTTTCTTGCGTGATGCTATAGAGGGTCGTGAAAAAGCCAAGTTCATTTTCAGTCGTAACCTCTCAGAAGCACTAGATATGCTGAAAACTTTATCGAGTGAGTTTAATTTAACACTTGAAGAGTGCTCAAATTTGTCAATATATGATGTGCTTGGGCTTTCCGAATCAACGCTCAGCCAACAGGAGCAGATTGAGCATTTAAAAGCTGAGGCGTTGAAAAATGCCAGACAACGAAAACTCGCAACGAACTGTGAATTACCAGCTTTATTGACCGACATCAATGACTTCTATTCATTTGAATTAAGTGCCGGTGTGCCGAACTTTATAGGCTCAAGACGTGTAATTGCGCCTTGTATACATTTGCATGGCACTGAACAAGGTGACTTGGATGTCAAAGGTGCAGTGGTGCTCATCCCTCAAGCTGATCCAGGGTACGACTGGTTGTTTGGTCAAGGTATCGCAGGGCTGATTACAATGTATGGCGGAGCAAACTCGCATATGGCGATCCGCTCGGCTGAGTTTGGTTTACCTGCCGCAATTGGTATTGGAGAGCAATTATTCAAACAGCTCTCTCAGGCAAAGGAAATTGAGCTTGATCCTTCTAACAATGTTATGCGGACGTTGAGATAATGGGGCTAGCATTTAAACGTATTGCCATTAGCCAACGCTACGACCCGGTGCCGGGACGAAATGAGTGGCGAGATAGTTTGGATACTAAATGGGCTGCAATGCTCTGTGAATTAAGCATTGTTCCGATATTGATCCCAAACAGCTTGGACGATGTTGAACGTTACCTGGACGAGTTTGAGATAGAAGGTCTAATTTTAACTGGCGGTAATGATATTGGTTCAGTTGCACCACGCGATGAGACGGAATCAGTCGCTCTAGCATATGCTGATAAGCGTCGAATCCCCGTTCTTGGCGTGTGCCGTGGAATGCAGTTTTTGTCTTCTTGCGAAGGTGGCTCATTATATCCATGTGAAGGCCATGTGGGTAAGTGCCACAACCTAATAGGTGACTGGGCAGAACAAAATAGTCTTGCTGAAGTCAACTCGTATCACGACCTTGCGATTCTGCAACGGGATTGCCCAGACTCATTTGAAATACTTGCGACTACAGTTGATGGTGTAGTGGAGGCTTTTCGTCATAAAGACAAACCTTGGCTTGGCATCATGTGGCATCCAGAGCGGATGATGCCATTCGCGCTTTCAGATTTAAACTTAATTAAACAACATTTTGGATTTTAATATGCGTGTTCTTATTCTAGCTGCGGGTCAGGGAACTCGTCTTCGCCCACACACAAATGACAAACCTAAATGTATGGTTGAACTCTGTGGTAAGTCATTAGTGGATTATCAGCTTGATGCGTTCAAAAAAGCTGGCATTAGCGACATTACCGTCATTGCGGGTTACCAAGAAGACAAATTGGTGCGTGATGGGATTAAAAAGATTTTAAACCCAGTTTACGCTAGCACCAACATGGTAAGCACATTGATGTGCGCTAAAAATTTATTTGATGGCACTACAGATGTACTAATCACTTACGGTGACATAGTTTATGAGCAACGCATACTGGAAGCCGTATTAGAATGCAAAGGTGATGTTTGCTTAACCATAGATAAGGAATGGAAGCGGCTTTGGTCGCTTCGAATGGATAATCCGTTGGATGATGCAGAAACTTTGAAACTCGAAGGTGACATGATTAAAGAGCTTGGTAAGAAACCAAGCTCTTATGATGAAATCCAAGGGCAGTACATGGGGTTGATTAAAATTTCTGCTGATAAAGCTAAAGAGCTGATACAAGTTTGGGAGAGTATGGACCGTAAAGCATTATACGACGGTAAAGACTTTGACAACATGTACCTTACTAGCTTTATTCAGCACCTGATTGACATTGGCTGGCCGGTAAAAGCGGTGCCAGTTGAGAATGGTTGGCTTGAGATCGATACGGTTGAAGATCTTGAGTATTATGAGCAAATGATTTTGACTGGGAATAATTCTCAGTTATTTAATGTTGGATGATTGTCAAAATGAAAAAAGCCCTTATAACTGGCGTCACAGGTCAGGACGGCTCATACTTAGCCGAATTTTTGTTGGAAAAAGGCTACGAAGTGCATGGTATTAAGCGTCGTGCGTCGAGTTTCAATACCCAGCGTGTCGACCATATTTATGAAGACCCGCATGTGGATAACCAGCACTTTATTTTGCATTACGGTGATTTAACCGATAGCTCTAATTTGATCCGCATTATCCAGCAGGTGCAGCCAGATGAAATATACAACTTAGGTGCACAAAGCCACGTAGCGGTGAGTTTTGAAGCGCCAGAGTATACGGCTGACGTAGATGCCATGGGTACACTACGTATTTTAGAAGCGATTCGTATTTTGGGTTTAGAAAAAAAGACCCGTTTTTACCAGGCGTCTACCTCTGAGTTATATGGTTTGGTACAAGAAACACCGCAAAAAGAAACGACACCCTTTTACCCGCGTTCACCTTATGCGGTAGCGAAAATGTATGCTTACTGGATAACAGTAAATTACCGCGAAGCCTATGGCATGTATGCCTGTAACGGCATTTTGTTTAACCATGAAAGCCCACGCCGTGGTGAGACCTTCGTTACGCGGAAAATTACTCGCGGTTTATCTAATATTGCTCAAGGCTTAGAATCTTGTATTTACATGGGCAATATGGATGCACTGCGCGATTGGGGCCATGCCAAAGACTATGTGCGTATGCAGTGGATGATGTTGCAGCAAGACACGCCTGACGATTTTGTTATCGCAACCGGTGTGCAATATTCAGTGCGTGAGTTTATCAGCTGGTCTGCGAAAGAACTGGGTATCACCTTGCGCTTTGAAGGCACGGGTGTTGATGAAGTGGCGATTGTTGAGGCGATAGAGGGTAACAATGCACCGGCATTAAAAGTGGGTGATGTTATAGTGAAAGTAGACCCACGTTATTTCCGCCCGGCTGAGGTAGAAACCTTGCTTGGTGATCCAAGTAAAGCGAAGCAGAAACTGGGTTGGGTACCGGAAATTACTACGCAGGAAATGTGTGCAGAGATGGTGGCTGAGGATTTAAAAGCGGCTAAACGCCATGCCTTGCTAAAAGAGCATGGTTATAGTCTGCCGGTTTCTGTGGAGTAGGTTGCATTATGAAAGGTCGCGAAGTGGGTACCTTAACTTCCATAAGAGTGGGAAGTGGGCCGGCATCATGGGGAGAAAAGTGGCATAGCGATGCTGCTCTTTTTTATCCTGACAACAAAAATGCTTTTGCTGATTTGGATTCGCTAATAGACAATTTTGTTATTAGCGGCCATACCCCTTCGAAGCCGATTCTGCAACTTAATAGTAGAGTGACAACTTTAGGCTCATGCTTTGCGGCAGAGCTAAGACATTTTCTTGCAGATTGTGGCGTTTCTTCTGATAGCTTTTGGGTTCCATCTGGGCTGAATAATACGTTTGCGCTCAGAGATTTCATTAGTTGGTGTGTGACAGGCCGTGAAACGGCAAAAGGTTATCGCTATTGTGCAGGTGAAGATGGTATCCAGGATTGGACCCCTGCGGCTGAGTTGGCAGAATACAGACGGTATATAGAGCAAACCGATGTATTTGTTTTCACCTTAGGTTTGGCTGAAGTGTGGGAAGACAAATCAACAAATATGGTATTTTGGCGGGGAGTGCCAGAAGCGGTTTTCAATGCTGGACAGCATCATTTGAGGTTATCGTCGGTAGATGAAAACATCGAGAATCTTAGGAATCTGATAAGCACAATTCGTAGTGTTAACTCGAAAGCGCAGATTATCTTCACATTGTCTCCTGTACCATTAAAAGCCACTTTTACCGGTAGCTCTTGTATCACAGCGGACTGTGTTTCAAAGTCAACTTTACGCCTCGCCCTTAATGCACTTATCGAGCTTAAGTTGGATAACGTCTGGTATTGGCCTTCTTTTGAGATTGTTAAGTGGCTTGGACCTCACTTACCATATCCGGTATACGCGACCGATGACAATGTTGTAAGACATGTTTCCAGATATATTGTGGTTAAAATAATTTTCTCATTTGTGCGCGCTTATTTCGGACGAGAGTTGGCAAACAAGTTAATAGCAGAATATAAATCATCGCTTGACGTTCGTGATGGTAATCCCGGCGAGCCGCCAAAAGTTTATACAGGAACTATTGTTAGGGCATAATATTGATGAAAACAATTTTTATAGCTGGCCATAATGGTATGGTTGGCTCTGCTATAGTGCGACAGCTGGCGAAGCGCAGCGACGTAGAAATAATAACCCGCAGCCGTAAAGAACTAGATTTAACCAGCCAGGCGGCGGTTCAGGCGTTTTTTGCTGAACAGCAAATTGACGAAGTGTACCTGGCAGCAGCCAAGGTAGGTGGTATTATTGCCAATAACACTTATCCAGCTGATTTTATTTATGAAAACTTAATGATTCAAGCCAACATTATTCATGCAGCGCATGTTAATAATGTACAGAAGTTATTGTTTTTGGGATCCAGCTGTATTTATCCAAAATTAGCCGCGCAGCCTATGGCTGAAACGGCGTTGTTAACCGGCACTTTAGAGCCGACGAATGAGCCTTATGCCATTGCCAAAATAGCCGGTATTAAGCTGTGTGAAAGTTATAACCGCCAGTATGGTCGTGATTACAGAAGCGTAATGCCAACCAATTTATATGGCCCTAATGACAACTATCACCCGAATAATAGCCATGTGATACCTGCCTTGTTACGCCGTTTTCATGAAGCGAAGCTTGCGGGTGCTGCAGAAGTTGTTGCCTGGGGCAGTGGCTCGCCAATGCGGGAATTTTTGCATGTTGACGATATGGCGGCTGCCAGCATTTTTGTGATGCAATTGGATAGCGCTACTTATGACGCCAATACCCAACCCATGTTAAGCCATATTAATGTGGGTACAGGGGTTGATTGCACTATTAAACAACTGACGGAGACGGTAGCGAAGGTAGTTGGCTTTAAGGGAAGCATTGTCTGGGATACCTCTAAGCCAGATGGCGCGCCACGCAAGTTGATGAATGTTGACCGTCTAAAGGCGCTGGGTTGGCAGTATTCTATTGAACTAGAGACAGGGTTGCGCAACGCCTATCAATGGTTTTTGGAAAACCAGGATAATTTTAGAGCATAGGTTGATGTTTTTAGATAACACTACGTTTACCACCGTATTAGCTAGTACGCCTTTGGTGTCGATAGATCTGCTTATTGAAAACCAGCGGGGGCAAATACTATTAGGCCGGCGCAACAATCGTCCGGCGCAAGGTTTTTGGTTTGTCCCAGGCGGGCGTATCTTGAAAAACGAAACCTTAGCGTCTGCTTTTGAGCGATTAACGTTAAATGAATTGGGGTTAAAATTCTCAATCGGGGATGCGACATTGCAGGGGCCTTATGACCATTTCTACACAGATAGTGTTTTTGGTGCTGCGCCTTCAACACATTATGTGGCCATCGCATATCGCCTTAGGGTTGCGCAATTAGTTAATTTACCCCAAGAGCAGCATGCTGATTATCAATGGTTTAGTGTCAAAGAGCTGTTATCGCACCCAGATGTACATCCACATACCAAAGCTTATTTTTCTTCTAAGGATTAACCATGATTCTTCCTGTTATTATGGCCGGCGGCACCGGTAGCCGGTTGTGGCCACTGTCACGCGATTTAATGCCAAAGCAATTTCTAAAACTTGATGGCAAACAAACTATGCTGCAAGCCACGGTACGCCGGTTAAAGGATGTTGATGCATTACCGCCACTGGTTATATGTAATGAAGAGCATCGCTTTATTGCGGCTGAGCAACTTAGGCAGATACAGCAGCTGGACCACAATATTATTTTAGAGCCTGCCGGGCGTAACACCGCCCCGGCCATTGCACTAGCTGCATTAACGGCAGTGAAAAAGGGCACTGATCCGCTGTTATTAGTGTTGGCGGCAGATCATGTTATTGCCGATACCAGCGCTTTTACTGGTGCTGTGCAGCAGGCGGCAACATTTGCAGCAGATAATAAATTAGTCACTTTTGGTATTGTGCCTACGGCGGCTGAAACGGGCTACGGCTACATCAAACGGGGTACCCCATCGGGTAGCGCTTTTACTGTGTCGCAGTTTGTCGAGAAGCCTAATTTTGTTACTGCGCAGTCTTATTTAGCCAGTGGTGAATATTACTGGAACAGTGGCATGTTTATGTTTAAAGCCAGTGTATTTTTGGCTGAATTAAAACAGCATCGGCCTGATATCTATACCGCCTGTGAGCTAGCCATGGCAGAAGTAGACCCGGATTTAGATTTTATTCGGGTAAATAAAGAAGCCTTTATCGCGTGTCCGGATGACTCAATAGATTATGCGGTAATGGAAAAAACGGCTGATGCCGTAGTGGTGCCGCTGGACGCCGGTTGGAGTGATGTAGGTGCCTGGTCTTCTTTATGGGACATTAGCCATAAAGACGCTAACGGCAATGTGCATCAAGGCGATGTGTTAACGGTAAATAGCAGTAATAACTATGTGTTTGCCGAAACTAGCCTGGTAGCGACTGTTGGCTTGGACAATGTGGTGGTGGTGCAAACCAAAGATGCCGTGCTGGTTGCCGCGAAAGATAAAGTGCAGGACGTTAAAGCCATAGTGCAGCAACTAAAAGCGGCCGGACGAAGTGAACACAAGGTGCATCGCGAAGTTTACCGCCCTTGGGGCAAATACGACTCTATTGATAACGGCGAGCGTTATCAGGTTAAGCGTATTACGGTTAAACCCGGCGAGAAGTTGTCGATTCAAATGCATCATCACCGTGCCGAACATTGGATAGTGGTGTCGGGTACGGCAAATGTAACTGTTGATGGCAAAGATACGCTATTAAGCGAAAACCAGTCGGTTTATATCCCGCTTGGGGCAGTACATGCTTTAGAAAATCCGGGTAAAATTCCACTTGAGTTGATTGAGGTGCAATCGGGTTCCTATTTAGGCGAAGACGACATAGTGCGTTTTTCTGACCGCTATGGTAGGGCTTAAAATGGCGTTGAATACGACACAGGTTATTCAGCGAAGTCATGTCGCCTTTGGTACCAGTGGCGTTAGGGGCTTAGTAGCTGATCTTACCGATGATGTCTGTGCTGCTTTTGCCGTTAATTTTATCAAGGTTATGCAGCAAGGCTTCACTTTTAACCGGGTTGCTGTGGCGATAGATAACCGCCCGAGTAGCCCAAAAATGGCGGCCGCAGTAGCGGGTGTGCTTCAGGCTATTGGCGTTCAGGTGGATTTTTATGGTGTATTACCCACACCAGCACTGGCGTATCAGGCTATGCAGGATAAGGTACCGGCGATAATGATTACCGGCAGCCATATTCCGTTTGATAGAAACGGTATTAAATTTTATCGACCGGATGGCGAAATTAGTAAAGCGGATGAACAGGCTATTTTATCGGTAAATAACCCCTTACCTCTGTTTACACCAGCAACGCTAGCGGTATTAGACAGTGCCGCCCAAAACTACCTGCAGCGTTACCTGAGTATTTACCCTGCAGGTATTTTGTCGGGTAAACATATCGGCATATATGAACATTCAAGCGCAGGCAGAGAACTTTATTATCAAATATTTGAAGCATTAGGTGCCAAAGTCACCCGGCTTGAGCGAAGTGATCATTTTGTGCCCATTGACACGGAAGCGGTTAGTGACGCCGATAAGCAAAAAGGTGTGCAGTGGGCTAAACAGTTTCAATTTGATGCGATTTTTTCTACCGATGGCGATGGCGATAGGCCCTTGTTGGCTGACGAGAATGGCCATTGGCTGCGTGGCGATATTGTCGGGCTGTTGTGCGCTAAAGCCTTGGGTATAGATGCACTGGCTGTACCTGTTAGCTGCAATACCGCTATTGAAAAAAGTGGTGTTTTCAATAAGGTACTTCGTACCCGCATTGGTTCGCCTTATGTTATTGCTGCTTTTGAAACATTAAAAACAGAGCGCAGCTATGCCGGTTTTGAGGCGAACGGTGGCTTTTTGTTGGGTAGCGATATTATTATTGCCGACAAAGCGCTTAAAGCGTTACCCACGCGCGATGCCTTGTTACCTGCACTGGCCGTTCTTGTATTTGCTGCGGAGCGGCCGGTGTCGGCATTGCTGGCTATGCTGCCGCAGCGTTTTACCGCCAGTGATCGTGTCCAAAATGTACCTGCGACGCGCAGCCAACAACTGCTAGACAGGGTTATTGCCCAGCCAGAGCAAAGCCTGAACATGCTGTCGCTGGATCATAAGGCGTTGTTGAGTATCGATAACACTGATGGACTTCGAATGACCTTTGTTGACGGTGATATTGTACATCTGCGTCCCTCCGGCAATGCACCGGAGCTAAGATGTTATTGCGAATCAAATACTGAGGCAGAAGCTATTGCGCTTGTGGCTCAGGTTTTGGCCAACGCTTTCTGATTAGACCAGTCCAGTTATTACCTACAGCCGGAAGCGAGATATTGGTTTGAAAGTATTGTGCAGCAATAATTTACCGGCCGACGTGTTTTTGCAAGAAACGGTTACGCTGTTATCAAACAGTATGCTTGCCACGTTGCCAGCGGTTACGTTGTTAGCGTTTAACTGGCAACAGTTAGCTGCAGATAATGCTGCCTTGCATCAGCTTAGACACCAATTATCGCATCGCCGTTGTTTATGCCGTGTGGCGGTAATGACTGAACCGCTGGATGCATCTTTGCGTGAGTTGTTTGCATCGCTGGCCATTGAGGTGATTATTACGCCCCAGCGCTGTTTTAGCCTAAACAGCCAGGACCCTGAATTTTCCGTCGCGATAGCGGATGAAACGCAAGGGCTTTTTTCGCCTGCATGGCTGATTTCTCTAGAGTTGTTTTTAAGTTGCCGGGTGTCTGAGCGTTATCAACAAAGGAATGCGGCGTTAATGATGATGGCAGCTGCAGCGATGCAGCAAAGTAATGCCTATTCTGCCTCCACTTTTTTGCTTACTTTACAAAGTTACTTATTACTTGATATGCAATTGGTCTGCTCGCTTCCACTAAGAACCGCTGCGCAACACGCGCTGCAAACTGCAGCCCCAGAGCACTTTAAACCGGTAGTTCGCTGGATGGAGCAATGCACTAGCAATGAATAAGATCAAAGTGTATTTGTTACCCGGCAAACACGCCAAGCGCACGCCGTTGGCCTACTCAGATTATCGGCCATATTTTTTGCCGTATTTTGATTTTGTCACCGAGCCATTGGCCGCTGATTTTATTATCGCCAGCTATTTTGTTGATTTGCGCAGCGAGGCGTCGCAGATATTGGCCTGGCAAAAGGTCCGACCAGATCTAAAGCTGGTGGTGTTTTCTGAAGAACCGTTGTGGGATAGCTTGTGGTATAAAGATTTTACTCAACCGTTGGGGGAGTTTACTACCCAGGTAAATGGTGTTAGCCAGACATTTCGCTATCACTTTTTGAATCATGCGACCTGCAATATTTTCGACTTTGAATATATTCCATATTTCATCACGACAGAAAATCATTATGTGCAGCGCTATAGCCGCTTGCTGAGCCACAATCTTAGTATGTCGGTGTCGCAACTATTGGCAATGTGGCATGCAGCAAGATGGCAGCAGGTCTTTATGGCAGAAAAGCGTACCGACGCGAAATATCATAAAGTTAGCCCGACTGGCGACCTACTGGGTTTAAGTTTGTATCGCAGCGAGCTGGCGGCGCGTTTCTTGCCATTGAATGGGGCTAGCGTGCAGGGCAAGGGGTGGCACAACGAGATACCGCGACAAGCTTTGCCTGATTGGCATTTAGATAAACTGACTAGTTTGCACGGTAATGTAATGTTGATGTCAGCAATAGAGAATACCGTGCTGGGGAATTATATTACTGAAAAACCTTTTGATGCCTTTGCTATTAATGCCATACCAATAACCTATGCTGAGCCAGATAGTCGACTCTATGAAGTAATCAACCAAAATAACCAAGCTGTTGTTAATATTTTTGGCATGTCAGTAGATGAAGCGAGACAAGCTTTGCGTGAGTTTGAACCAACAGTTGATAGTGCCGAACGATACCAAGCGGCACAACAGGCCGTGTTACAAAAAGTGCAAAGCTTTACGTTACTTATTGCAGAGAGAGAGCGTGTGGCATTTAGCAGTTTTGTTGCTTTTGCAGAGCTGTTAGCTGGTAAACACTGATGCAAGCGCTTTTGTCCATAGTACTGATGCGTATGGTTTGCCTTGCTTGACGTTAGCGCTAGAGAATTTGGCAATTTTGCGGTTATACTGACCGCCTTATCTTTGCCAGGAGCCTGCTATGCTGTTGAATAGCCGTAATTTTTGTTTGATTTTGCCTTTGTTTTTACTGGGGTGTGGTGGTGGGTCTGGCGAGGGCTCTGGCAATAAAACGCCGGAACCGGTTAACTATACCGTGTCTGCTGTTGCCGGCACTGGCGGTAGTATTACGCCAGCCAGTAAAAGTGTCCGCAGCGGCCAAACTACCAGTTTTACTCTGCAGCCAGATGCCGGTTTTGCTATTGCCAGTGCGAGTGGCTGCGGCGGCCAGTTAAATGCCGCGGTGTACACCACCGCACCTGTGCTGGCGAATTGCCAGGTAAATGCCAGTTTTACGCCGCTGCAGTACCAGGTAGCCACCGTGGTAGAGGGCAGTGGCACGGTGATGCCGCAAAGCCTGACATTAGGTGTTAAGGAGCTGAGGGTCAGGCCTTGAATGTTGATTTTTAGACTTTCTGGTGGAATATGCTATTTTTTATTAAAAAATAATTAACAGAGAGCTAAGGATGGCCAGACCGCTACGGCTGGAGTTTGAAGGTGCTTTTTATCATGTCACCGCGCGGGGAAATAGCCGGCAAATGTCAAAAAATCAATGTCTCTGGCCCTATTGATCTAGCGGCCTTTGACTTGCCCTTTTTGGTGCATGGATATGCTTATTACGGCGGTTATCACGATAAAGCCAGTGCTTATTTTGTAGTAAATAAAGTGCCTTTCGTATCTAAAGCTATACAGCTTTCGCTTCCCCACTATCTCAGGCTTTATTGTTCCCGCTTTTGGGTGTTCGCCAAGCATGGTCATTGCTTCTGTCATGCCTGACAGGTATTTATCTGATTGCTCTATGCTCCATTTTGTATCAGTGTATCTCTGTATGCCCGCAATATCCTGTATTGCTTCTGGCGTTAGCTTATATTTTTTACCTGTCAATATTCCCTCGCCATTAATTTTTTCTCAAAATCTTCGGCGTTAATCAGCCTGCCTTCTTTTTCTGCCAAATCCGCCGCATCAGAGCGCATTTGCAGTAACTTCGTCATCACTATATCTGATTCGTCATAATCACTGACTGATATAACAACAGCGGCTGGCTGGCCGTTTTTACTTATCTGCACCGGTTCGGTTTGTGCATTTGATAACACACTACCGAAGCGCGCTCTGGCTTTACTCACTGTTAATAGCTCCATGATATAACCTCTATCGTCTGCTTAATTCTTAAAATGATACGCTTATCTGCCGGTAATTGCCAATGTCTGAGCCCGGCTGGCAGAGGGCTATATTTAGGTCTAAGTAAAAACATCCTAATAGTCGGAGATGGAGGTGCCGATGCGTACAGTTGCTTTGAGCGTTATATTTTTATCAGATTCCGGCGTTTTTCCGTACTTAATTGCATCTGCCTAAAAATCACTCTATAATTTCAAGCCGGTACGGAAGCCTTCCGTACATAGGAGGATGGTATGGCTACAGCTCGTTTAGATATTCGACTTGATGAAGAGATCAAGGCTAAAGCAGAAAAAGCTTCAGCTTTGCTTGGTTTAAAGAGTCTAACGGAATATGTTGTCAGGTTAATGGATGAAAATTCAACCGATGTTATTGAAAAACATGAAAATATCACAGTAAGGGACAGTGTTTTTGATGAGTTTATTATTGCATGCGATAAAGCCAAATCTCCAAACAAGGCATTACTTGATGCGGTTAAATTTGCAGAAAAGAGTGGTATTAAGTGAGTTGGGGCAAAGAGTTTGTTGAACTTAATAAATCAAAGCATGATCGTAATTCGTTTGATTGCGGTGAGCCTGAGCTGAATGTATTTATTAAAACTCAAGCCGCAAAACATATGTTAGCAGGGATCAGTCGGACAATGGTCTTGCCCAGCACTCAACCATTGCTAAATCAACAGTTTGCAATTTGTGCGTTTTATAGTGTTGCTCCAGGTGCAATTGCACGTGAAACACTGCCAATGAAGCAGGCCCAAAAATTACCAAAATATCCGGTGCCCGTATTTTTACTTGCACAGCTAGCGGTGCATAAAGAGTTTCACGGCACAGGGCTTGGAAAGATTAGTCTTATTTGTGCACTCAAATATCTTTGGGAAGTGAATCATTACATGAGAGCTTATGCAGTTGTCGTTGACTGCCTCACTGATTCAGCTCAAACGTTTTACACTAAGTTCGGGTTCGAAGTTTTGTGTGAACATAAGGGCCGCATTCGCATGTTCTTGCCGATGAAAATTGTCGAACAGCTCTTTAATAGATAAGAATCAATAGGGTCAGTGTCATTGATTCTTGCGAAATTCCGCCGACTTTCTGTCTCCTCCATGGCCTGACGGAAAAATACGCTTTACGGTTATTGCCGCGCACAACCAGGAAATAAAGACGGGGCAGGCGGGCGCTTGAATATAAAACCAGCCCGTTATTGTCATAAAATCAATGTCTCTGACCCTGTTGATCTGCAGTCAGACGAACCGTACTTCCAGTTTCTTGCCCAGCGCGGCGGCATATTTCTGAAGTGTGGCAACGGATGGGGAGTGTTTTCCTGTCACCAACGCATTTTCTAGCCTGGCAATCGCCGGGGCTTTGGTGCCCATGCGCTCGGCTACTTGTGCCTGGGTCATTCCGGCCTCTGCACGCACTTTGAGGATAGCGTCAAGCATAGGCATTTCCTCACGCTCAATACGCTCGTATTCAGCACGCACGGCGGGGTTACTCATCATTTTTTCGATCATTTGTTCATGCGTCAGCATTTTTAATCTCCTTTAGCCGGTTTTCGGCGATCTGTATGAAACTCGGCAGCACGATACAAGAGTCTTAGCTTTTTAGATCCTGCAAAATCTGAACAAGCTTATGTACATGCGTACTGGGATTATCTGTTTGATTACGATGGCCTTCTTGCAAAGACCTTTCGGCGAAGCGCTTTGCTTGCTCCAATTGACCGATAAGGCCTGAGAATATCTTTCGGCTACCTTTCTCATAATCCGGAATGTAGTTTTTTAGTTCCGTTAAAACCTGATTACCTGAGCTATTCCCGGGAAGCGCTGTATAAGGTCTGGTTGTATAAACAAAATGCAATAGCAGCCAATACTCAAAACAAGGAACGGAGTTAATGGCAAAATAAACGCCTCGCGGCGTAGACGATGCTATGGAACTTAAAGCTTGCGTATAGGTATTGTGGCCATCTTTATCAAAAACGCAATAGACCTGTTCAAACGGATCGCCAGCATCTTTCTCTTCCCGGAAGCGCTGCTTTGCAAAGTTGACGATACTCATTGGATCAGAACCACAATCGCCCCGAACTTCAACATTAACCGTATTAAGACGAAAATGTTCACGGGCATCTTCAAAGTAATTTGGCTCTGTTTTTTCACCCTCACAGACGATCAGAATTTTTTTGTAAGCATCCCGGCGCGCAGTTCTTCTTTGAAGATCTTTCGCATTTTTTGCCTTTCGCTTATGAAATAAGTTATCCGTACCCACAAAATATCCCTCTTAAAAGGCTGAGCGAATGTTCTTAACAAAGGGTAAAGCACCATAACGCCCAGAAAGATAAGCCAGTTCCAGATTTTCGCGACCTTTTCTCGGACTAAAATCTGTTAAAGGATAGAGCTTCGTGGCTTGAGCAGCATCTTTCTCGCAAAACCAGACCTGATCCCGACGAAATACCTCTTGGCTTAAAATAGATGTCTCATGAGTAGTGAAAACCAATTGCGCATTTTTTGAGTTGATTTTCGGATTATGGAATAACTCGACCAGAAAGCGAACCAATCTCGGATGCAAATTGTCGTGTAACTCGTCAATAAATAGCACATAGCCATTTTCTAGGCTGTCAATCCAAGGCCCGGCAAATGAAAATAACTTTTGAGTTCCATCAGATTCATCGTCAAAATCAAAGATGACTGAATTTCCCTCGCTATCTTTGTGAATGGTTTTGATTTCTCGAATTTTCTCGCCCTTCATCTCACCAGCGATCATGCTTCTTAATGACTCAGGCATTTCATCAGGAAGCTCATTAAGATCAAACGGCCTCGTCTCAATGATAATGTTGTCAATATTAATATCAGCTGCATTGAGAAAGTCCATCACCTTGGACTTTTCTTCACTTTCACACAACTCTGCACTGAATGAAGGTCCCCATCCACCAACATTAGCCAAACGAAGTTTGCTCTTAAACCAATCAAATACCGGTTGCAGCTGTTCACTGTTCAGTTGCACAGCCGTTGAAAGAAATAGGGCATTGTCGCGGGTAGACTTTTGCCAAAGTTGTTTTTCTCCAGCCAGATTATTACCAAGCTCCCATTCAAACCGGTTTTGCTCTGCCATCCAAATACGAGTAAACCAGCGTTGGGCACGCCCTTTAGGATAAGCCAACAACCATTCTTCATGGATCTGTTCAGGTGTTGCTGAAAATCCATATTGATAGCGCACCCCCTCCACCACAAACGTTACTTCAAACTCACTTGGTGCCTGACGAGTTTCTGGTGAAAGGCGGAATGGCGTGACAGGCAAGCGATCCCCTCGCTGCCGGCTAGTAGCAGACTCAAGCACGATACGCTTCATCGTTTGCAAAGCACGAAGAAAATTAGACTTTCCGCTGGCATTTGGGCCGTAAATCGCAGCTGAACGCAGCAGTTCAAGTGCATTAACAGAATCGACCTTAAAGGAATTGGATACTGCTAGCTCATCACCTGTACCTTTTACTAAACTAAAAGTTTGTGTGCCATTTAACGAGCGGAAATTCGCAACGCTCATCTCAATTAACATTGAGATTCTCCCAAAATGAGGTATTTGACAATAATGGCCAAAATTTAGCATGAGAATATAATTTAAGCTATTAAAATGGTAATAATTGACAATAATTACCAGAAATAAATCATTAAATAGATTTGAATGGAATTTACATGCAAAAGTGAGCGGCAAATTACGAGAACAACCCACTGGCACCTTTAGCTGATGGATGGGTATTCTGATACACCTGACTAAGCTTTTGCCTGCTGACATGGGTATAAATCTGCTGTTACCTATATTGAGCTAAAATGAAATCACCTTACGAACCATACGTCAGAAGCCTGCTACGATGTCAGTCTCTGCCTTAGTCGCTCACAGAGTATCCCGTTTACAAAAAAAGGGATGCCGTTTACCATAGAGGGCTTTTATGCTCTGGGCTCTGTCACGTCTGTGCAAAAAGCGCTGAGCCGGCTGGCACAAGAAGGTACAGTTGTCCGGGTAGCCAAAGGTATCTATGCCAGACCTAAACCGCTGAAAAGCTTTCCATCCATCAAGACAACAGCTACCGCAGAAGAAGTCGCACTGTCGTGGGCCCGTAAACACTGTTACAACATGGTGCCCCAAGGGCTTGAAGAGGCCTATCGCTTAGGTTTACAAACTCAGGCTCCGGTAAAAACCGTATTCTGGACTTCAGACCCATCTCGCGAATTTAAAATGGGCAATCAGCAAGTCGTGGTAAAACATACCGTTCAAAGTAAATTGCGCTGGGCAAATAAACCGGAAGGAGCCTTCTATCGTGCACTGCTGGTGCTGTCAGCCGAACATACTTCGCTACAACAACTTAAAACGGCTCTGAAACGACTTAACTTAGCCAGTAACGAAGTTATTCCCGTTATACACAAGCTAAAATTGCAGCCCACACGATAAGCGTTTTGCCGCCGGTAAGGCCGTGGTAGCGGCTGGCAATTCCCGTCAGCCGGGCGTATTATTGTGGATAGTCGAATCGAACGGTTTAAGGTGCATATCATGGAGTCATTAACAGCCAATCAGGCCAAAACAAACTTTGGCAGCATGCTGCTAAAAGCGCAGGTTGAACCGGTGCAAATAAACAAAAATGGCAAGCCGGTAGCGGTTGTATTGTCCGCTGAATCCTACAACGAAATTGACCGTGCCATGGCCAGGTCAATCCGGGAAATATCGTCCAGGATAAAAGCGGGGGATACCAGCGGCATGGTGGATGCGGAAACCTTTATCAATGATCTGGTTGATGGGCGGTACGATTGAAAAGACAATTATCAGCAGAAGCGCAGGCAGATCTACTGGATATAAAGCAGTAAACAAAGCAATGGGGCCTGGGATCTTGAATTTGAACATGTTATGTGCAAAGGCAAGTGCAATTTATTTAGTAGTGACTAAAATTTATGACAATAAAGGCTCCAACTATCGCCTGTGCTAATACGTTATATAAACATGCCAACTGGGTTGACGCGTGCAGGGAGTTTATGGGGTTTTTATGGGCTAATCCTGCGCTGGTACCATTTTATTTAGTAAATCTGACTCTAGTTAAACAGCATTTTGTCGCCAGTAGTGGTGGCGAAGCGCAATCTGTAGGTATTTTTTGTTGGAATACCGCCAATAATGCGTTGGGTCGCACTGTTACACTGGCCGACTGCTACAAGGCTGCAGGCTATGATTGCCAGCTACTGGGCTGTGTACCTTACCCGCGCTGGCACAAGGTATGGCCGCCTCTGGCGCATATTAGCCAGGATATTACGCGGTTTGAGCTGGCAGAACACTCAAGATTATTATCTGTTAGCTGCCAGTTTGTACTACAACACCCATTGCACCAGGTGCATATTAGTAAACCCCGTTTACCCGGCATTGTACTTGGCTTGCTATATAAGCTGATCTGGGGCGCTTCGGTCATTGTTGATATTGACGATGAGGAGTTGGCTTTTTTAGATAAGACCCAACCAGGTCAGGCGGAAGCTACTGCACTACAGTTAAATGAAGCTGTCTGGACTGAGTTGGCGGTAAGTTTGGTGCCGTGTTTTGATGCTGTCACTGTTTCTAACCCTGCATTACAACAACGCTATGGTGGTGTTGTGATCCCCCATGCCAGATGTGATCAGCCATGGTTTCATGCAGGAATCGCTGTTTAGCAGTGAAGAACCGGCAGATAAGGAGTTTTTGCTGGAAAGGCCACCGGTATTTGAGTCACTTAGAAAGAGGTAGGGGCAGGCATTGCTTGACGAATGAGAACAGCTGGAAACTGCTGGTTAGGATTCATCCGAAACATGCACTGCTTTTCTCTGGTAGATAAAAGCAGCAGCTGGCGGAGTTTGCCGTACCTTGCGTTGAACTGGGGCGTAGTTTTCTATTATGATGCCGTCATTATCTATCGGTTAACCTTTAAGGCAGTAATGTCAAAACCATCTAACAAGGTACCGGCATCCTGGCTGGGCCTTGTGCTTAGCCCGCAGTGCGCCGGTGCTACGGTTGTTGCACTGGCAACACAGGCCAGGCAAAGCGGGCTGAGAGTGTTGTTGGCAGGCTGCAGTGTCAGACAGGTTTTTGCTGATCCGGATATACTGACCGCATTACGCGCGGGTATGTTTGAGCGGGTGCTGTTAAGTACAGACGAGCAGTTTTTAGCAACCGATGCGCTTGATGCTATTAAATGTTTGCCAGATGCCAGCGTATGGCTGACCTGGTTGCGACCTGACAGCAATATCCCCCTTATTGCCGATAGCTGGCAACAACCTGTTACGTCTGATGTGCTAACCGCAATGGCCGGTGCAGAAGTACTGGCTGGTGCGGTATCTGCGTTCAGGCCCCGTACCTTACCCCGGAATTGTCCGGTGCAGCAGATGTTATCCGCGTTGTTAACCGGGAGCCAACCTGCTGCCCGCACAGGCAGCAAGGCATTATTACAGCAAAGTTTATTTGTCAGTGCAGCGGGTGTGGCGCGTTTTGGTGGCTTGCAGAGGTTTTTAAGTTTACCGTTTTATCAGGGCGAATTGTGGCAGGGTGATATTGCCGATTGCTGGCAGCTTGGTGCAGATCACGATATAGATGTTGCCGCTAAGTTATTACCGCTGTTTATCGCTTGTGATGATGGCAGCACAATACTGCTTGATTTGTTGCCTGCACAGCATGCTGGCGCAATGTTATGGCATCAGTTGAGCGTACCGCGTATGGTGCTGAGCCTGCGCCGTTTGCCAGATTTTACGGCAATGACCCCGCCAGATGCGGGTCTGGCTGTGTTTGCTATGTCTTTGTACAACAAAGCAGGGTATTTGCAGCAGGCATTGTACAGCGTTGCGATGCAAAGCTATAGCCAGGTGGCATTACACGTTATTGACGATGGCAGCAGTGATGGCTCAGTTGCACGGTTGCAGCAGTTTCAGGCTTTGGCACCCAGTACCTTGCCGCTCCAGTTTGAGCATAGTGGCGGAAGGCGGGGCACTTATAGCATCCGCAACCGTATTATTGCCAACTGGCAGCAGCGGGCGGGGAGTTATCTGGTACAGGATGCCGATGATATCAGCAGTATTGCGCGTGCCTGGCTCCAGTTGGCCCGGTTGCAACAGGACGACCAGGCGGCAGTCTGTATTGCTGATATGGTGCGAATTGATAGTGCCGGCCAGCCGTTAACACTGGATGGCCTGGCCGAACGTTATGGTTCGGCGACCTTGTGTGCACCAGTGGCATTGCATCAACAGCTTGGGTATTATGAGAATATTTGCAAAAATGCCGATAGCGAGTTTATTGACCGCTTAAAAGCAATCAAAGGCAAGGCGGCTGCATCCTGGTACCGTTATCCTGTGCTGTATCAGCGTTATGATGGTAATAATCTGACTGCCGATATGTATCAGCATGCTGAGCATCAGCTGCTGGCAGACCACTCTGTACGCGCGCGGCATAAACAGTTGTACCAAATGCGCCATCAACTGCTTAGCGCCGATGAAGCCGTGCGTGGTTATCGGGTTGATACTTGCCCCAGCGCCGATTACAAGGTGTTGTTAAATGGTTTTGTACCGCCGGTATTTGCACTTGAGGCAGAGCTCTGTGCCACAGGACTTGGCGTGTTGTTTCAGGCAGCCAGCGCGGCTGGAATTACCACTAAGATAACCCGGCAAAGTTTTACTATCCAGGCTATGCTGGAGGCGGGTAAGCATCAGTATTTATATGCGCCTGACCTGATACCTGCAGCAAATTTTCGTCAGCAGCATAAGAACACCGCTGACACTATGACCTTACCCCTCTTCGTTGATGCTACATACAGCGACAAAGTGTTGCTGGTGCTGCTGTATCTGGACAAAGATGGCAACAAATTGGGGCATGAGTTTTTTGCCCCGGCAACCAATTTGCAGATGCAGCTGCCTGCGCAGTGCGACAGCATTAAACTGGGCTGGCGGTTAAGCGGTGAGGTTACAGTACAAGTGCAGGCACTGCGTTTGGCTCATCAGCCACTGAATAACCTATTAGCCGTGCCTGCCAGCGACTACCTGCTTATAACCAACCATTATCCGTCTGATGATTCCCTGTACCGCAATGCTTTTGTGCATAGCAGAGTAAAAGGGTATGCTGAACAGGGCGTAAAAGTGGATGTATTTCGCAGCCGCCCCAAAGCGCCACTGAGTTTTCATCAGTTTGATGGTGTGCAGGTTGTAACCGGTTGCCCGTCGTTATTGTTGCCAGGTTTAACGGCGGGTAAGTATAAGCATGTGCTGGTGCATTTTTTAGATAGTGCAATATGGCAGGTGCTGAAACAAGTAGTGGCAGCGGTGCCGGTGACTGTGTGGTTGCATGGGGCAGAAGTGCATAGTGCGCAGCGCCGGCGCTTTAACTACCCTGATGACGCCGGCTATGCCGCAGCTCTGGTACAAAGCGAACGGCGTTTGCAATTTTGGCGGGAGGTGTTGCAGCCTTGCCCTGCGAAGCTGCATTTGGTGTTTGTCTCGCAACATTTTGCCACTGAAGTGCTTACCGATCTGGCATTAGACCCGCCACTACCGGGCAACCGGTACCGGGTATTGGCTAACCCGATAAATACCCGTTTATTTGCGTATCAGCCAAAACAGCTTTCTGACCGGAAAAAAATACTTGTTTTGCGCCCGTTCAGCTCGGCACAGTATGCTAATGACCTTGCCGTAGCGGCAGTGTTGTTGTTAAAGCAACAACCTGAGTTTAACGAGCTGGATATAGCAGTGATGGGGGAGGGCGTGCTGTTTGATGAACTGACCAGGCCGCTATTGGGGCTCGCCAATGTCAGGTTACAACGCGGCTTTTTACCACAACCGCAAATAGCGGCGCTACACCGTGATTACGGTGTTTTTTTGTGCCCGACACGTTGGGACAGCCAGGGCGTTTCACGAGATGAGGCGATGGCTTCCGGGCTGGTTGTAGTAACCAACGCTGTGGCGGCGGTGCCGGAGTTTTGTGATGACAACAGCGCTATGCTGTGTGAGCCAGAGTCGCCTGAGGCACTGGCTGCTGCGTTGTTAACGTTGGTGCGTGATCCAGCGCTGTATTTGCGGCTATCCGCCAATGGTGCAACCAGGGTTGCACAGCGCGGTACCGCGTTGATGATTAAGCAGGAGCTGGCGCTGTTTCATACCTGCGCTGAATAATAATGTGCTAATTTTTGCATGGAGAACAGCATGACCATTTCGACACTGTCTGTGATTGGCCTGGGTTATATTGGTTTGCCTACCGCAGCCGTTTTCGCTTCCCGTAAAGTCAGGGTTTTTGGGGTGGATGTAAACGAAACGGCGGTAGCGACAATAAACCGTGGTGAGATCCATATTGTTGAGCCGGATTTAGATATTGTTGTCCGGGCGGCAGTAACCGAGGGGTATTTATCGGCATCAACCCAGGCAGTTGCAGCGGACGCTTTTATTGTTGCCGTACCTACCCCGTTTAAAGACGATCACGCCGCTGATTTAAGTTACATAGAGTCTGCTTGCAAGACCATAGCACCGGTTCTGGCAAAGGGTAACCTGGTCATACTGGAGTCTACCTCGCCGGTAGGGGCTACCGAGCAAATGGCACAGTGGCTGGCCATAGCGCGGCCAGATTTAACCTTTCCGCAAAGCCATGGCGAAACAGCGGATATTCGCATTGCACATTGTCCGGAGCGGGTGTTACCGGGCCATGTGCTCAGAGAGCTAGTGCAAAATGATCGCGTTATTGGTGGCATGACTGCCGCCTGTTCTGCCGCCGCTGTCAAGCTGTACAAGATTTTCGTGCAGGGTGATTGTGTGGTGACCAATGCCCGGACGGCGGAAATGGCAAAGCTGACAGAAAACAGTTTTCGTGATGTCAATATTGCCTTTGCCAATGAACTGTCAATGATTTGCGATCAGCTTAACATTAACGTGTGGGAGCTTATCGCACTGGCGAACCGCCACCCCAGGGTAAACATTTTGCAACCGGGAGCGGGAGTGGGCGGCCACTGTATAGCGGTAGATCCCTGGTTTATTGTTGATTCCTGCCCCGGGCAGGCGCGTATTATCCGTATGGCACGGGAAGTAAATGACAGTAAGCCACACTGGGTGTTGGCTAAGGTTCAGCAGCAGCTGGATGTTTGGCATAAAGCCAACCCGGATGCAGGCGGCCGGCAGGTCGGCGTCGA